>CAZCJT010000293.1:0-3955 GCA_964498565.1 uncultured Acidimicrobiaceae bacterium | reverse complement strand
GGAGTGGCCGAGCAGCGCGTCGATGGCGTGCGGCGCGGCGCCGCGCGAGAGCAGCTCCGTGCGGAAGGCCTTGCGGAAGGCGTGGTCTGGGCGCTGGGACCACAGCGCCGCCGGGGCCCCGGATGCCGCCCATGCGCGGCGGATGGCCACCCGCAGGGAGTTGGCCACGTCCTGCCAGTCGGTGGCCGCCTTCGTTCGCCGGGCATGGGGCAGTACCAGCGTCGGCGGAAAGAGCGGGCCCTCGCGCACGCCCCAGCCCGCCAGCTCGTCCACCAGGTGCGGCGAGATGGGGACCGCCCGCCCTCGGCGCTCCTGGTGGCTCTTGCCCAACTCGCCACGGACCACCAGAACGGCCTGGTCGAGGTCGAGGTCGGCCCAGGTCAGCCGCACCACCTGGCCGACCCGCAGGCCGGTGTACCGCATGAGGATCCCGGCCTGGCGGTGCCAGGGGGCACGGACGCCGCGGATCTCGCGGATCGCCGCGTCGACCTGGGCCCACGTCGGTGCCTGGACCGGGCGACCGGGGGCCTGCGGCAGCTCGAGCTGAAGGGGGGGCCGTGGCGTCGCCGGGCCGTGGAGCTCGGAGTCGTACAGCCGGATCCATGCCTGGTGGAGCGTCCGGACGACCCCGGCGGACCAGGTCAAGCCTGCGCCGCGATCACGGTGGAGGTGGTGATGGAGGTCGAACAGGAGGCTCCGGTTCAGATCGTCCAGCCGGGGCACCGAGCGCAGGCGCTCCACCATCCAGGAGTGCGCGACGGCCAGGTGGTAGGCGTAGGTGTGCACCGAGGACTCGGCCTTCGTCCGTCGCCAGTCCCGGACCACGTCGCGGAAGGCCACTTCGAGGACCGCCGGCAGCTCCTCTCGGAGCTCGAGGCGGACGCCCTGCTCCTCGGCTTCGGCTGCCCGACGGCGGAGACGATCGGCGGAGGTCTTCGACTCGCACGTCTTCGCCCGCGCGCGCCCGTCCGGGTCGCGCCAGCGGACCTTGTAGGTACCGAGCGGGGTGCGGGCGATGGAGGCCATGGACTGAGCCTACCCCGCATCTGGGGTCAGGTGGTGCATTGGGTTCATGGTCGATCTCCGATCAGGTGAGGAGGAACTTCGTGGTGCCAACCACCGAGCCCCGGGCGGCACGTCGCGCCGAGGGCGATGCCTCGACATCGGGACGAGGCGACCGTTCGAGGTGACCGAGTTGGGCCGGCCTGCGCCTCGACTGCAGCCAGACGCCGGAGGCCTCGAACCAGTCGTCCAGGCGATCGTGGCGCCAGCGGTAGACGGCGCGGCCGCCTTGCCCCAGGTCCACCCACGCACGCGGCAGGCCCTTCGCCTCGGCCGTGGCGGCGCGGAGGTCGAGGAGCTGCTCGTAGCCGAGGCCCAGGTAGGCCGCGGCCTCCGCGGTCGTGGTGGCCCAAGGGGAGGTCATGCGGGCGTCCATGCCTGCGTCGCCACATCCTGTGGACAACCTATGGCCACCGGATCTCGGCGGTCGCGCTTTCGCTCTCCGCCATGTCCCAGAAGGCGCTCTGGCCGCGGAGCTGGCGCGGCGGTCACGGCTTCTCCGGCCGCGTCTGGATGTGGAGGATGAACAGCCCAGCGTACCGTTGCAGCGGCGCGCCGAAGTAGGCCAGCACGACCGGCACCACGCCGCGCTTGGGCTTATGCCCGCGCTTCGCCGCCGCGGTGATGGTGACCAGGACGATCCCCATCTCCGCCGCCATCGGCATCCAGTTGATCCTCTGGCCCTGACCCCAGGTCATCGTGGTCCGGTCGCGCAGCGCCGCCCGCAGCCGCGCCATGAGGTCGGCGCGCGCGTCGAGCCGGGCTCGGGTGGTGATCGCCATGCCCTACTCCTCGCCCTGGTCGCCGTCGGACTCGACGCCGGCGTCATCGTCCTGCTCGCTAACCTCGTCAGCGGCCTTGCCCGGCTGGCGTCCGAGCAGCGCCGGCTCCGGCGCCGCCTCCCACGCCTCCCACGCCTCCAGGACCTCGGGCGATACCGCCTCGGCGAAGGCGATGGGCGCCTGCTCGCGGGCCCGGACCATGGCGCGCAGGACCCGCAGCGCGTGGACGTCGACGACGATCCCCAGAGCGTCGTCCATCTCGACGACCAGGCCGTAGCCCTCGTGGCGCAGGAGCCGCCCCGAGAGGATGAGGGCGCGCTGCGCCTGGGATGACCACCCCTCGGCCCCGTCCCGCGCGCACGCGCTGCACAGGACGCAGTTCGCCTGATACCGCTGGTGGGCGACGAAGCCGGCGCAGTCGGGGTCGGGGCAGGGCGTCGTCGGGGTCACGCCGTGTCGATCCCAGGCGCCGCGCAGCGCGGCGAAGGCCCCGGGGGCGAGGCACCTGTCCGCGTTGATGTAGGCGAGCAGCTCGGCGGTGACAGAGCCCAGCGCCTCCGCCTTCTTCGTCGGCGAGCGCATCGCCATGATCTGGCGTGCGACCTCCCAAGGCCTTTCGGTCTCCTCCTCACCCTTCGCGCCCAGCTTCTCGGCGACCGCCGCTTCGAGCGCCGGACGTCCCGCCACGATCTCCAGCGCCCGCTTGATCTGCCACGAGTCCTTCATGCGGGGGATCGAACGGGCGGTCGTATAGGCCTTCCACAGGGCTGGGCGGTCCGGGCAGTCCTCGGCCACGAGCGCCCGCTCCATGTCCTCGACGGTGTCGAGCGCCTTCACACGGCTGGCCAGCTCCGTCTTCGAGTGGTCCTCCGGCCAGGGCCACGGCTGCGGGTCGGCCTCGACGAGCGCGGCCAGGCGGAGCTGCGACACCCTCTCGTCGCTGGTGAACCTCTCGACCTTGGCGCAGGCCTTCGCGAGCTCCGACGGCGTCCTGGCGACGCGGACCTTGTCCAGGTCCTTGTGCCCATAGCTCCCAATGCGGGAGTAAAGGTCCTTCCAGGACGGCGACATCTCGCCGTCGACCTCCTCGCGGCGGTCGTCGCGGAGGACCTCGCCGACCTTCACGCCGTAGCGTCCACGCTCGAGGTTGACGTAGGCGTGGCTGACACCGGCGAGCGCCCCGAGATCCCGGCTGGACTGGCGGCACCACTCCGCGTCCAGGAGCAGGACCTGGACGGCGCGGCGCTTGTCCGCCTGGGTCCGGCGGAGGCCGTGCGTGGCGTTCGCCCGCACCGCGGCCAGCATCGCGTCTCGGCGCGTGCCCACGGCGACGTCGGCCTCGAGCTCCTTCACCCCGGCCTGGCGCGCGGCCTTCGCCCGGTGCCAGCCGTCCACGACGAGCAGCTCCTCGCCGACCTGGACCAGGCTCAGGGCGGGGAAGGTGGCGCCACCCTTGAAGGCCTCGGCGTACTCGTCCACGGTGGCCTGGTCGATCGCCACCCGGCACTGCAGCGCGACGTCGAGCACCAGGTCGCAGACCTTCACCGTCCGGCGCCCTGACGATGGGCGGGCGGGCGCCGCGGCGGCGGCCTCTTGCCGGTCGGTGGAGCGGTGCCCGACCGGGAGCAGCCCGTCGGGCGCCCGCGGGAAGCCGCGCCCATTCCTGGCCCCCAGGGGCAGCTGGAAGTCGTACCCATCCGCTGGCGGCACCCAGGCCCCTTGGTGGTCGGGATCGGGGATGGCGGTCTGCAGGATCACCTCGTCGGGGCACGCATGCTGCTCGCCTCTCCAGGCCTCCGCGTTCAAGGTGCGCGTCTCCCGCGTGCCACCCGGGACCAGCGCGACGGTCGAGATCCAGGTCGTGCCGGCGCTGTCGATCCGGTAGCCGACGACCACCACGACGCGCCCGTCGTCGCCGAGGAGCACGTCGTGGGGTCGGGGTGCGTCCCGCGGATCGCGCACCGGCAACGTTTCCGCGGGTGCCGGGGCGGGCGCCGAGGCCTTCGGCTTCCGCCCGCGCCCCTTCGTGGTGGTGTCGGGGGCGGTGGCTTCCATGGGGATCTCCGGGGTGGGCGCCACGGTGGGCGCGGGGGAAGGTTCGAGGGCCTGCC
>CAZCJT010000292.1:0-3979 GCA_964498565.1 uncultured Acidimicrobiaceae bacterium | reverse complement strand
CGAGACACGCCGAGGCGGTCGAAGTCGATGACGTTCAGATCGGCCCGCATGCCGGGCGCGAGCACGCCCCGGTCGAGGAGGCCGACGGTGCGAGCCGTGTCCCGGCTGTGCAGGCGCACGAGGTACTCGAGCTCGAACAGCTCCCCCCGCTGGCGGTCGCGGCCCCAGTGCGTGAGCAGGAACGTCGGGAAGGAGCCGTCGCAGATCGTGCCGACGTGGGCGCCGCCGTCGGACAGCCCGGGGACCGTGCGGGGGTGGGCCAGCATCTCCCGCGTGGTGTCGAGGTTGCCGTCGGCGTAGTTGAGGAACGGCACGTAGAACATGGCCGACCCCCCGTCGCCGAGCATGAAGTCGTAGGCCCACTCGGCCGGTTCGACCCCCGCCCGTTGCGCCAGGCCGCTCACCGAGTCGCCGACGTCGGGCTCGTAGTCCGGCGGGTCGGTCAGCGGGAACATGCGGTCGAACATGCCGATGAGGCCGCCACCGACCTTGCCCCGGGCCCGGCCGACCTCGTGGGCCTCGAGCACCCGCCGGCGGAACTCGGGGTCGGACATCGTGGCGGCCTGTCGAGCGGCGGGCTGGCCGGCCACCTCCTGCCACACCGGATTGGTGAGGAAGGGGTTGAGCGTGCAGTCGAGGCCGAGCAGGAGACCGACGGCGCGGGGCGCGACCTGGGCCCGCATGTCGAGGCCCTCCGCCACAGCCGCGTCCAGGCGCTGCAGCATCTCGCGGAACTGGTCCGGGGCCAGCGGCGACTCGACGAGCGAGAACGACAGCGGACGACCGGACGCCCGCATCATCTCGAGCAGGGTGCCGAACTCGTGGTCCAGGTCGAGGAAGTCGCCGACCAGCTGCAGCACGCCCGTGCCGGTGGCCCCGACCGCCTCGGCGATGCCGACCAGCTCGGCCCGCTCGGCGGTGAGGGTCGGGGTGTAGGCGCCCGTGCTCGTCTTGTGGTTCCGGGTCCGGGAGGTGGTGAACCCGAGGGCGCCGGCCTGGATCGCAGCGGCGACCACGCGACCCATCTCGGCGACCTCCTCGGGGGTGGCCACCTCCTCGTGGTCGGCGCCGCGCTCGCCCATCACGTGCAGTCGAACGGCGGCGTGGGGCACCTGGGCGGCGACGTCGAGGTCGTGGGGCCGGCGGTCGACCGCGTCGAGGAACCCGGGGAAGTCGGTCCACTCCCAGCTCAACCCCTCGGCGAGGGCCGCGCCCGGGATGTCCTCGACACCCTCCATCAGCTGGATGAGCCGCTCGTGGTCCTGGTCGTGCACCGGCGCGAAGCCGACCCCGCAGTTGCCCATGACGACGGTGGTGACGCCGTGCCACGACGAGGGCTGGAGGCGCTCGTCCCACGTGGCCTGGCCGTCGTAGTGGCAGTGGATGTCGACGAAGCCGGGCGTGACCAGGGCGCCGTCGGCGTCGATCTCACGCCGACTGCGCCCGGTGACGTCACCGACCTCGGTGACGATGCCGTCGCGGACGGCGACGTCGGCGGTACGGCGCGGCGCGCCGGTGCCGTCGACCACCGTGCCGCCGCGGATGACGAGATCGTGTTCAGCCATGGCACCAGTGTGCCAGGCGTCTCTCCCGGCCGCGCCGGCTGGCACACTCGGCGCCGATGACCCCGCCGACACCGAAGCCGACGTTCTCCGTGGTGGCGCCGTGCCCGTGTGGGTCCGGCCATCGCGACGCCCGCTGCTGCCTGCCCATCCTGCGCGGTGAGCCGGCGCCCACCGCCGAGGCCCTGATGCGGTCCCGCTACACGGCCTACGTCCGCCACCGGGGCCGGTGGGTCTACGTGGACGCCGAACCCGACTCGCTGCCCCGCCGCCACGAGGCGTCGTAGACGGGCGCCGGGCCTCCTACCTCAGTCCACGAGGGCTTGGTAGAGGGTGGCCTGCAGCTCGCGCCGGATGGGATACGTCGAGGACGGGAGCAGCTGGGTGAGGAACACGAAGCTGAGCTCCTCGGCCGGATCGATCCGGAACGCCGTGGACGCGGCGCCGCCCCACCCGTACTCGCCGGGCGAGCCGATGGCCCGGTTCTCCTGCGGCGACAGGCTCACGCTGAACCCGAGCCCGAACCCCATGCCCTCCATGGCGACCTCGGCGAAGCCGACCTGGCCCATGTCGTTGAGGTCACGGCCGTCGGGGAGGTGGTTGCTGGCCATGTAGCGGACGGTCCGGGGCCCGAGGAGGCGCACGCCGTCGAGCTCGCCGCCCCGCTCCAGCATCCGCACGAAGCGGTGGTAGTCCGCCATGGTCGAGACCAACCCACCGCCGCCCGACAGCATCGGTGGCCGGCGGTGGTAGAGCGACCGGTCCCACGGGTCCATCACTGCCGTGGTGCCACCGAAGAAGAGGTGGTTCGTGGTGAAGCGGGCGCAGCGGTCGTCATTCTCCACCCAGAACGAGGTGTCACGCATCGCGAGCGGCCCGAAGATCTCGCGCTCGAAGAACTCGTCGAGCGGCACGCCGCTGACGACCTCGACGATGGCGCCGCACACGTCGGTGGACATCGAGTAGCACCAGCTGGTGCCGGGATCGAACTGGAGCGGAAGGCTGCCGAGCAGCTCCATCTCCTCGGCCAGGGTGCGCTTGGACGGGCTGAAGTCGCCCAGGCCGTGGGTGCGGTAGATGGCGTCGACGGCGTGCTGGTTCTGGAACCCGTAGGTCAGCCCCGACATGTGCGTGAGCACGTCGTGGACGGTGATCTCCCGGGCGGCCTCTCGCGTCTCGTAGCGCTGGTGGTTGCCGGACCCGAACACGCGCGGCTCGGCGAAGGCGGGCAGGTACTTCGACACCGGATCCTCGAGCAGGACCTTGCCCTGCTCGTACAGCATCATCAGCGCCACGCTGGTGACCGGCTTGGTCATCGAGTACACGCGGACGATGCAGTCGTCCCGGATCGGGCGGTCGCTGTCCCGGTCGGCGAACCCGTACAGGTCGTGGTGGATGATCTCGCCGCGGCGGCTGACCAGCAGCTGCACGAAGGGGAACCGCCCGTCGTCCACGTAGGCGTGGGTGAGCTGATCGATGCGGGCGAGCCGGCCGGGGTCGACGCCGACCTCGGTGGGATCGACGGTGGGTTCGAGCGCCATGGGCGGACCCTACGCGGGCCCCTCTGCGGCGGGCCGGCGATCTTGACCACCCGCGCGACCACCGGCTCTGATGCCCCGGGATGGACGATCACGCCCGCGCGACCAGGGGGAACCGATGAGCACCGCCGAAGAAGCACGCGTCACCGAGGCGGTCCAGCAGCTGCTGGCCGAGACCGACCCGAAGCAGGTCGACAAGGTCACGTTCCGGGGTGCCGTCTACGACGCCGGCCTGGCCTGGATCCACTTCCCCGAGGGCTGGGGTGGCATGGGCCTGGCCCCGACCCACCAGCGCATCGTGGAGAAGGCCCTGCGGGAGGCCGGGGCACCCGGCACCGACGCCACCCAGTTCTTCGGGCTCGCCCTCGCCGGTCCCACCGTGGTGAGCCACGGCAGCGACGACCTCAAGTCGCGCGCGCTGCGCCGCATGTACACCGGCGAGGACGCCTGGTGCCAGCTGTTCTCCGAGCCCGGCGCCGGGTCCGACCTCGCCGGCCTGGCGTGCAAGGCCGTCCGCGACGGCGACGAGTGGGTGGTCAGCGGCCAGAAGGTGTGGAACACCATGGCCCACCTCGCCAACAAGGGGATGCTCGTCGCCCGCACCGATCCCGAGCAGCCCAAGCACAAGGGCCTCACCTACTTCATGGTCGACATGACCGCCCCCGGTGTGGACGTCCGACCCCTGCGCCAGATCACCGGCGAGGCCGAGTTCAACGAGGTGTACCTCGACGAGGTCCGCATCCCCGACGCCGATCGCATCGGCGACGTCGGTGACGGCTGGCGGGTGTCCATGACCACCCTCATGAACGAGCGCACCTCCATCGGCGGCGGCGGTGGCGGCGGCCCCCGGCCGGCCGGCTCCGGCCCCATCGCCGAGGC
>CAZCJT010000291.1:0-4042 GCA_964498565.1 uncultured Acidimicrobiaceae bacterium | reverse complement strand
CGCCTGCCAGGCTTCGCTCGCCGAGGCCGAGGGGCACCTGGTCGGCCTGCGCGAGGAGCGCCAGAAGCAGTCCGAGGCGCAGCGGGCGGTGGCCATGGCGCTCGACGGCCTGCGTCGGGAGCGCGTCCAGGTCGAGCGGGACCTGAACGAGGCCCGGGAGCGCATGCAGCGCGCCGACCTCGAGCTCAACGAGATCAACCTGCGCATCGAGACCGCGGTCGAGACCATGCGCCGCGACCTCGACGTCGACCCCGAGACCGCCATCGCCGCGGCGTGCCCGGAGCTGGCCGAGAACGTGGCGCCGGCGGCCCGGGCCCGGGAGCTCGAACGGGAGCTGCGCCTCATGGGCCCGATCAACCCGCTGGCCCTCGAGGAGCACCAGGCGCTCCAGGAGCGCCACGAGTTCCTGCAGGGCCAGCTCGACGACGTCAAGGCCAGCCGACGGGAGCTGTCGAAGGTGATCAAGGCCGTCGACGAGGAGATCGTCAACGTCTTCGCCGCCGCCTTCGCCGACGTGTCGCAGAACTTCACCCAGCTGTTCACGACGCTGTTCCCGGGCGGCACCGGCTCCATCAAGCTCACCGACCCCGACGACCTGCTCGAGACCGGCATCGAGGTGGAGGCCAAGCCGTCGGGCAAGAACGTCCGCAAGCTGTCGCTGCTCTCGGGCGGCGAGCGCTCGCTCACCGCCCTGGCCTTCCTGTTCGCCGTGTTCCGGTCGCGGCCCTCGCCCTTCTACGTGATGGACGAGGTCGAGGCCGCCCTCGACGACGTCAACCTGCACCGGTTCCTCGAGCTGGTGGCCGAGTTCCGCCGCGAGGCCCAGCTCGTCATCGTGTCGCACCAGAAGCGAACGATGGAGGCGGCCGACATCCTCTACGGGGTCACCATGTCGCCGGGCGGCTCGTCGAAGGTGGTGTCCGAGCGGGGGGCCGCCAAGCACGCCGGGGCGGCCTGAACCGAGGCCGGACGCGCCGCACCGCCGCTGGGAGCAGCGGCGGTGCTGGAGGCGGGTGGTGCTCCCCGGAGGGGTGAGGCGTCAGTGGCGCACGCCGTGACGCCGGCGGCCAGTGACGGCGTTGTAGATCAGCAGCACGATGATGGCGCCGATGATGGAACCGATGATGCCGGCCGGGCTGAGGCCGGCGTCCTCGCCATCGCCCCGGAAGAGGACGTCGGCGAGGAAGCCGCCGACGAAGGAGCCGACGATGCCGAGCACGATCGTGGCGACGATGCTCATGGAGTCGTCGCCGGGGACGAGGGCCCGGGCGATGAAGCCGGCGATCAGGCCGATGATGATGAGACCGATGATGAAGCCGATCATGGGGGTGGTGCCTCCTGGGTCGGGCCGGTGCCAGGAATGCACCGACGCAGGCCGGTCACTACCCGTCGCGGTCGGCGCCAGACCCAGCGTGCCTGCCCCTCGGCCGGCTCAGAGCAGCTTGCTCATCACCTTGGCCTTGAGCTTCGTGTACGGCGGGTAGATCAGCGACAGGTCGGGCCTGGTCGGCTTGGTGAGGACGGGCTTCATGTTGGAGAAGGCGTCGAAGCCCGACTTGCCGTGGTACCGGCCGGAGCCGGCGTCGCCCACGCCGCCGAAGGGCAGGTCATGGGGGGTGATGTGGAACAGCGTGTGGTTGACGCACACGCCGCCGGAGGAGGTGCGGTCGACGACGGTGCGGGCGGCCGCCTCGTCGTCGGTGAAGACGTAGAGCGCCAGCGGCTTGGCTCGGCCGTTGACGAACGCGATGGCCTCCTCCAGGTCGTCCACGGCCAGGATCGGGAGCACCGGGCCGAAGATCTCCTCGCGCATGATGGGGCTGTCCGGGTCGGGGTCGACGATCACCGTGGGGGGCAGCTTGCGGGTGGCCCGGTCGACGGCGCCGCCGCACACCACCGTGCCGCCGTGGCCCTGGAGGAGACCGGCGAGCCGGTCGGCGTGGCGCTCGTTGACGATCTGGGTCAGGTCGGGGGATGCGGCGGGGTCGGGCCCGTAGAACTCCTCGATGGTCTTCACCAGCTCGTCGACCAGCGCGTCCTTGCGGGTGCTGTCGACCAGCACGTAGTCGGGAGCGATGCAGGTCTGGCCGGCGTTGAGGAACTTGCCCCAGGCCATGCGGTGGGCGGTGACGGTGAGGTCGGCGCCCGCGTCGACGATGGCGGGGGACTTCCCGCCCAGCTCGAGCACCGTGGGGGTGAGGTTCTCGGCGGCGGCCCGGGCCACGATCTTGCCGACGGCCGTGGAGCCGGTGAAGAAGATGTGGTCCCAGCGCTGCTCGAGCAGCTTGGTGGAGACCTCCGGGCCGCCCTCGAACACGGCGACGGCGTCGGGGTCGAGGTTGTCGCGCAGGAGCCGGGACAGCAGGCCAGACGTCTCGGGCACCAGCTCCGACGGCTTGGCGACCACCGCGTTCCCGGCGGCGAACGCGGCGGCCATGGGGGACACGAGCAGCTGCACCGGGTAGTTCCACGGGGCGATGACCAGCGCCACGCCCAGGGGCTCGGGCACGACCTTGCCCTTGCCCGGCATGTCCTGCAGGCGCAGCTTGGCCTTGCGAGGCTTCATCCACGCCTCGACGTTCTTGCGCATGTGCTTGACCTCGGTCGCCGTGAAGGCGATGTCGGTCGAGTACGCCTCGAGCGTGGGCTTGCCGAAGTCCCGCTGCATGGCGGCGACCAGGTCGTCACCGTGCTCGTCGAGGATGCGCAGCAGCCCGTCGAGCTGGCGCTGGCGCCACTCGACCGGCCGGGTCCGGCCGCTCTGGAACGTGTGGCGGATGGCCGCCACCGTGCCGGGGATCGCGTCGAGGTCGGTGCGTTCGTCGAGGCTCATCGGTCCCGAATGTACCGATCGATGTCCGGGTGGCAACGGGCGTCGCCGAGCTCCGGGAAGGCGCCGCGCATCCCGGCTGGCGTGGCGCCCCGGAGCTCGAGACGACCTCCGGCGGTCACGGGAGGCGCTGGAAGAACAGCAGCGACAGGGCCGCGCTGAGCAGCACGAGCACGACGGCGTAGCCGGCGAAGCGGTCGGAGACCTCCTGCTCCTCGGTGTCGAAGCCGATGGAGGAACCGATGTCCTCGTAGACGCTGCGCAGCTCGCCGAGGGACTCGGCGGAGAAGAACTGCCCCCCGGTGCGCTCGGCGATGAGTCGGAGCGGCTCGCGATCGACGGGCACGGGCTGGATCTCGCCGTCGATCACGACCGTGCCCCGGTCGGTGCCGAAGGCGATGGTGGACACCGGCACCTCGGCCTCCACCGCGGCGGCCGCGCCGTCGATGTCGGGACGACCCACCGTGGTCTTGCCGTCGGTCATCACCACCATGCGCGCCGGAACCGGCTCGCCGTCCTCACCTTCCTCCGCGAACGTCGGCGCCGCCGCGATGGCGTCGAGGCCGGCGAAGATCGCCTCGCCGATGGCCGTGGCCGGGCCGAGCTCCAGGGAGTCGATCGCCGAGCGCACCGGCTGGCGGTCGGTCGTGGGCGTGACCCGCACCCTGGCCACGCCGTCGAAGGTGACCAGGCCGAGGTTGATCTGCGGCGGCAGCTCGTCGAGGAAGGAGAGGGCGGCGTCCTGGGCCGCCTCGATGCGGGACGGGGCCACGTCGGTGGCCTCCATCGACAGCGAGGTGTCGATGGCGAGCACCACGGTGGCCCGCTCCTTGGGGACCAGGACCTCCTCGGCCGGTCGGGCCCAGGCCAGCAGCATGGCGACGATGGAGAGCAGGAACGCGGCGGCGGCGAGGTGGCGCCGCCAGCCCGGCCGTCGAGGTGCCACCGACTCGAGCAACGCCAGGTTGGTGAAGCGCACGGTGTACCGCCGGCGCACCAGCGCGGTGGCGCCGTAGGCGAGCGCGAGCCCGAGCACGAGCAGCAGGCCCCACAGGCGGGTGGGGGCGAGGAAGGCGTCGGGCCAGCTCATCGATGGCTCCTCATCGCACGCCCGCCATGGCCCGTCGAGCCTGGACGAACCGGGCCACGTCGAGCACCCAGTCGCGGTCCGTGCGCAGCTGCAGGTGGGCCACGCCGGAGCGGCGCAGCTCG
>CAZCJT010000290.1:0-4051 GCA_964498565.1 uncultured Acidimicrobiaceae bacterium | reverse complement strand
GGCCACCGCGACGCCGGCGGCGCCCGAACCGAACCCGAGGTCGTCGCCGATGCGGCTCGACAGGGCCCCGGTGAGGAACGCGGGCACGACGGTCCCGGTGAGGGCCAGGCTGCCGGCGACCACGACTCGCACCGGGTTGGGGTCGGCGTCGGTGATCAGCCGAGGCTACGGGCGCCGCTCGCCGGGGTCTGCGTCGTCCCCGCTGCGGGGCCGACGATGCGCAGCGCGCTCAGGGGCGGGGATGGGACGAGTGCGTCTCGGTCACGATCCCGCCGCGGACGTGCTGGGTCACGACCACGTCGACCGATCGGGGCCGGACCGTGTGCCAGACCTCGTCGGCGATCTCGACGGCCAGCGCCTCGGCGAAGACGTGGCGGTCGCGGAAGCCCCACAGGAAGAGCTTCAGCGACTTGGACTCGATGCAGCGCTCGTCGGGCACGTAGTCGATGCGGACCGAGGAGATGTCGGGCTGGCCGGTGACGGGGCACAGCGACGCGACCTCGTCGGTGCGGAACACGACGCGGGTGCAGCCCTCGGGGGCGGGGAAGGTCTCGACGTGGGCGACGGGGCCGCGCGTCGGCTGGCCGAGCAGGGTCAGGTCGTCGGTGGGTGCGTCGCTCATCGCAGCAAGGCTACGACCCGCCCCGGTACGTGCAGCCCGAGGTGCAGGTCTCCCGCACCTCGACGGCACAGAGCCCGGGCAGCGCGGGGGCGACCCGATCCCAGATCCACATGGCGAGCACCTCGCTGGTGGGGTTCTCGAGACCGTCGATGTCGTTGAGCAGCCGGTGGTCGAGGGCATCGATGGTCGGCTGCACCGCCGCCTTGAGCTCGGCGAAGTCCATCACCCAGCCGGTGTCGTGGCCGACCGGGCCCTCGACCGCCACCCGGACCCGGAAGCTGTGGCCGTGGAGGCGGGCGCACTTGTGCCCGTCGGGGACGTTCGGCAGCGAGTGGGCCGACTCGAACCCGAACTCCTTGAACAGCTCCATCGTCAGATGAGCGGCTCGGGGTCGTGGGTGAAGCGAGGCGTCAGGTGGCTGGTGTCGTTCCAGGTCCGGATGATCCAGCGGTCGGGGGCGACGACCACGTGCGTGATGCCGCAGTTGTCCGATCCCGTGAAGGCGAAGCCCGTCGCCCCGCTGGCCTCGGCCATGACCTGGCCGATGACGCCGCCGTGGGTGAAGACGGCGACGGTCTGATCGGGGTGGGTGCGGGCGATGCCGTCGAGGGCGCGTCGGATCCGGCCGGCGAAGGCCTCGCTGGACTCGGCACCGGGGATGACGTCCCAGCGCTGCTCGAGGTACATCTGCTGGGCGATCGGGTCACCCTCGGCGACCCTCTTGCGGAACAGGCCGCCCTCCCACTCGCCGAGGTGCACCTCGCGCAGGTCGGGCTCGACGATGGGCTCCACCCCGAGTCGCTCGCACAGCACCCGCGCGGTCTGGCGGGTGCGCTGCAACGTGGTGACGTAGACGGCGGCGAACTCCTCACCCGACGCCAGCAGCCGCTCGCAGGCGAGGCGGGCCTGCTCGACGCCGTCGGGCTCGTGCAGGGGCGGGTCGCCCTGGCCGTCGACGAGCGGGAACGGCTGATCCGGGTCGGCGGGTTGGGACTCGCCGTGGCGCACGAGGATGATCTCGCACGCCCCAGGGGGACGCACGAAGCGGCTCTGGCGGTACGTGCGGGTGGATGCTGCCACGGCCGCCACGGTACGCACCGGGCCCCGGACGCGACGACGCCCCGCCCCCCAGCTCTCGACGGGTGCGGGGCGTTCGCCGCTGTTGGGAGAGCGTCCCGGTGCCCCCCGACCAGCGCAGTCGGGGGCCACCGGGGTCCCTACGTCGTCACAGGCCAGCCAACCGGACGTCGTAGTGGGACAGGAGCGCCTCCCGGTCGTCGCCGGCCGGCTCGAAGTGCGGCGGGACCTTGGGGGCGCTGGCGATCTGATCCTTGGTGAGCGGGACGCGGAACGCGCCGTCTCGCTCCTCGAGGCCGGCGTCGGGCACCAGGCGGGTGCTGCGCCAGCTGAGCTTCACGGCGAGCCAGCCGAGGTCGTCAGCACCGCCGTAGAGGCCGAGCACGTCGACGATCTCGCCGACCTTGTGGCCGTCGGCGTCGTACAGGGTGTTGCCGGTCATCGTGTCCATGTCGTGGCTCCTCCGTGCGGGTGTGCCTCGTCCATGAACATAACAGAACCGTTTCAGAATGTCACGCGTTCGCAACATCGACTCAGGGGATGCCGAGCACCTTGTGGGTCTGGAGGCTGAGCCGCCACCGAGGCCGCGCCAGGCAGCGCTCGACCGCGGCCGCGGTGGCCGCGGCCCGGTCGGGACCGTCCATCGGGGACAGCAGCAGGTGGTCGAAGTCGAGCGATTCCAACGCATCGAGGTCGATGCCGTCCTGGGGCCACACCACCTTCAGCTCGTCGCCGGAGGTCACCACCAGCTCGGTGCCGGCCTTGGGGCTCACGCACACCCAGTCGAGGCCAGCCGGCAGCGCCAGGGTGCCGTTGGTCTCCACCGCGACCTCGAAGCCCTCGGCGTGGAGGGCGTCGACCAGCGCCTCGTCCAGCTGCAGGGCCGGCTCACCACCGGTGCAGACGACGAAGCGGTGATCCGGCCCCGGCCCCCACACACCGGCCACGTGGGCGGCGAGCGCGTCGGCACCGCGGAACAGGCCCCCGCCCGGCCCGTCGGTGCCGACGAAGTCGGTGTCGCAGAACCGGCACACCGCCGACGCCCGGTCGCGCTCGTGGCCGGACCACAGGTTGCAGCGCGAGAACCGCAGGAACACGGCGGCCCGCCCGGCTTGGCGCCCCTCGCCCTGGAGGGTTCGGAACACCTCCTTCACGACGTAGGTGCGCTGGCGAGGAGCGCTCATCGGTAGGCGGTGGGGTCGCGCACCCCGGCATCGGCGAAGCCGCGGCGGCGCAGCACGCAGGCGTCGCACTCGCCGCATGCACCCTCGTCGGTGGCGTCGTAGCAGGTGACGGTCATCCCGTAGTCCACGCCGAGGCTGGCCCCGAGGCGGATGATCTCGGCCTTGGTGCGATCGATCAGCGGGGCCCGGATGCGGTAGCCGTCACCTTCGGTCCCGGCCCGGGTGCCGGCGTTGGCCGCGACTTCGAAGGCGGCGATGAACTCCGGCCGACAGTCCGGGTAGCCCGAGTAGTCGAGGGCGTTGACCCCGATGAAGATGTCGCCGGCACCGAGGACCTCGGCCCAGGCCAGGGCGTAGGCGAGGAAGACGGTGTTGCGGGCCGGCACGTAGGTCGACGGGATGCCCTCGCCGATCTCGGCCTCGCGGCCCTTGGGGATCTCCCCGTCGCCGAGCAGCGACGAGCCGCCGAACGCCGCCAGGTCGATGTCCACGACCCGGTGCTCGACGGCGCCGAGCGTCGACGCGACCCGGCGGGCCGCGTCGAGCTCGGCGGTGTGGACCTGCCCGTACCGGAAGCTCATGGCGTGGGGTGCCAGGCCCTCGTCCGCCGCGATCGCCAGGCAGGTGGCGGAGTCGAGGCCCCCGGAGAGCAGGACGACGGCTGGTCGGGTCACCCCGCCAACCTACGGGCGGGGCGGTCGGTCAACCTCGGGGCGGCGCCCACCGCGGGTCGCGGCCGTTCCAGGCGATCAGCCGGTCGATGGTGGGGGCGTCCTCGGGCACCGGCACGACCTCGGCGAAGGGCACGGCGACCTCGTCCGAACCCATCTCGGCCGCGATCTGCTCGAACATCTCACGCCGGCGATCGGCCGGCAGGGCCGGCATCCGGTCGAGGGCGACCTGGGCCAGCGCGTCATCGTCGAGGACGGCCTGACCCGTGGCCACGGCGACGTCCCAGCTGTGCACGAGGACCTCGTTCAGGTAGCCGAGCAGCAGGTCGGCGCCGGTGCCCTGCTGCCAGGGCAGCGCCATCGGACGGGCCAGGACGGCGTCGTCGCTCCACGCGGCCTGCACCCGGTGCGCGGCCTCGAGCCAGGCCTCGGTGAAGCCCGACTCGAGGGGCTGGTCCCGCACCGCCATCGGCTCGCCGCCGGCGCCGCGGGCCTCC
>CAZCJT010000289.1:0-4053 GCA_964498565.1 uncultured Acidimicrobiaceae bacterium | reverse complement strand
ACCGCTCGGTCGCGCTCGGGTCCGAGTAGCCCAGCCGGCGGTCGCCGGGCGGGTTCTGCCTTCGGGCGGGCATCGGGTAGCGACGGGCGATGACCCGACCCCGCGCCGCACGAGACCGGGGGACATCGAGGAGGACCTGGCGTGGCTGCGCGCACCGATGAGCTGATCGACATCAGGCCGGACCGGGACCGCCACGAGGTCCGCCTGCGCCGCGACCACGATGCCGCCGATGACCGGGGCCGCGCCGCCGCCGGCCCGGGCGACCTGCCGGCCGCCGGTTGGAAGGACGTGGCGATGCGGGTGAAGGCGGAGGTCAAGGACGACCAGGTCCCCCTGCTGTCGGCCGGGGTCGCCTTCTACCTGCTGCTGGCGCTGTTCCCCGCCCTGGCCGCCCTGGTGTCGCTCTACGGGCTGTTCGCCGATCCGGCCCAGGTCGCCCAGCAGGTCAGCGACCTCACCGGGACGCTGCCGCAGGAAGCGCAGAGCCTCATCACCGATCAGCTCGAGAAGATCACCGAGGAGGAGCAGGGCATCGGCGTCACCCTGGCCGTCAGCATCGTCGCCGCCCTGTGGGCCGCGTCCTCGGGGGTCAAGCACCTGATCGGGGCGGTGAACGCCGCGTACGACGAGAAGGAGACCCGGAAGTTCCTGAAGCTGCGGGGCCTCTCGCTGGCGCTCACCGTGGGCGCCGTGGCGTTCGCCGCCGTCGCCCTGGGCGTCATCGCCGTGCTGCCCGCCGTGGCCGAGGAGCTCCCGTTCGGCTCGGTCGGGCAGACACTGGTGCAGATCGGCTCCTACGTCGGCCTCGCCCTCGGCTTCGCCGTCGGCCTCGCCGTGCTCTACCGCTTCGCTCCCGACCGGGACACGCCGCGCTGGCGCTGGGTCTCGTGGGGCGCCGCCATCGCCACCGTCGTCTGGCTGCTCGGCAGCGTCGCCTTCTCGGTCTACGCGTCGAACTTCGGCAGCTACGGGGAGACCTACGGCAGCATCGGCGCCGTCATCGTCCTCATGCTGTGGCTGGCCGTCACCGCCTTCGCCGTCATCCTCGGCGCCGAGGTCAACAGCGAGCTCGAGGCCCAGACGGCCCGCGACTCCACGGTCGGGCACCCCGAGCCCATGGGAACGCGGGGCGCGGTCAAGGCCGACAACCTCGGCGAGCCGGCCGGACGCTGACCACAGCAGCACCATCCACCACTGGAGCCCCGGGACCTGCTAGTGGCCACAGGAGCCACGGTCGCCTACCCTTCGGTGCGGAGAGAAGGGGTGTTCCATGACCCGTGGCAGTGGTTCCGTTCGACCTGGCTTCCTGACCCCGCGTGAGGTGGCCGAGGCGTTGCGAGTGTCCGACATGACCGTGTACCGGCTGATCAAGTCCGGGGAGCTGCGCGCCCTGCGCATCGGCAAGTCGTTCCGCATCAGCGAAGAGGACTTCGACACCTACCTGGCCGACCGGTTCACGGAAGCCGGGTGACCGCACGTAGCGTTGGTGGCGCATGGCGCCGCTGACCTACGACACCGTCTCGTTCCTCTCCGACTACGGGCGTGGCGACGAGTTCGTGGGCATCGTGCACTCGATCCTGCGGTCCACGGCGCCGGGCGTGTCGGTCATCGACATCACCCACGACATCGCCCCCCACGACGTGCGCGCCGGCGGCCTCGCGCTGGCCCGCAGCGCCCAGTATTTGTGCCCCGGCGTGGTGCTGGCCGTGGTCGATCCCGGTGTCGGGACGGAGCGCCGCGGCATCGCCATCGAGGTCGGCGACGGCCAGTCGGTGCTCGTCGGGCCCGACAACGGGGTGCTGGCCCCGGCGGTCTCGATGGTCGGCGGCGCCACCCGCGCCGTGTCGCTCACCAACACCGACTTCCACCTGCCGGCGCCCGGACCAACCTTCGACGGTCGGGACGTGTTCGCGCCGGTGGCCGCCGCCCTGTGCACCGGCACCGACCTGACCGAGCTCGGCGACATCGTCGAGCCCGCGTCGCTGGTGCCCGGCCTCATCCCCGTCATGCGGGAGGAGGACGGCGCCCTCGTCTGCGACGTGCTGTGGATCGACCGCTTCGGCAACTGCCAGCTCAACGTCGACCCCGACGACCTCGACGGCTGGGGCGATCGCGTCGGCCTGCGCATCGGCGGTCAGCTCCGCGTCGCCCGCCGGGTCGACGCCTACGCCCACATCAAGGAGGGCGAGGTCGGCCTCGTCGTGGACTCCTACGGGCTGCTCGCCGTCGCGCTCGACCGCCGCTCCGCCCACGTCGAGCTCGCCCTCGGAACCGGCCAGGAGGTGCGCCTCGAACGCCTCGACGACGACGGCGATCGGCCCGCCGGACACACCACCCAGGTCAGCCTGGGACCACGCCCACAGGGAGGACCGCGATGAGGCCCGGCACCACGATCGTGATGGGGATCCTGCTGTTGCTCATCATCGGCGCCGCCACTCTCCAGCTGGTCTTCCTCACCTGATCCGTTCTGGCCTACATCCACCCTCGCCCGAGGGGGGATCGGTAGGCCAGAACGAATCAGTCAGCCGTAGCGGGCGAGGGCGCCAGCCATGAGGTCGAGGCCGGCCAGGCCCGGCAGCGCGTCGACCCGGCGGTCGATCCGCTCGGCCACGGCCACGCCCTCGGGGCCGGTGAACAGGGTGCGCACGAGGTGCTGGGTCTCGGCCTCCGGCATGACCGAGGCCCCGACCGGGCTCCACAGCGCGCGCACCATCCTTCGGGTCGTGCGCTGGGCGGCGGCGCTTGCCTCCAGGCGCTCGACTGCGTGGGAGCGGTAGAACGCGATGTGGGTGCCTTCCTGGCGCATGATCCGCTTCAACAGCTCGTCGAGCACCGGGTGTCGGGCCGCGGCGGCGAGGCGCACGTAGCCGGCCTGCGTGGTCCACTCGTTCACGACGCCGAAGGTCATGTGCACGGCGAGGAAGTGCCGGGTCATGGCCGAGAAGGCCATCCAGAGGACGGGGCTCGTGTCGATGCGCCAGCCGAGCCGTCGACGCATGGATGCCACGCGAGGCGTGCCGCCCGGCTCGTCATGGGCGGCCAGCACCCGGGCCAGGGCCTCGCCGTGCCAGAACTCCTCGTGGTTCCACAGGGTGAGGAATGCGGTGATCTCGGGATCGTGGTGCGCCCGCGTGTTCAGGAGGTTCCGCAGGTAGCACGAGGTGTGGTTCTCCACGTCGTGCATGTAGCGCAGGCAACGCAGGTGCTCGGGAGCGAGGGGTCGTTCCCGGAAGGCGTCGAGGTCGATGTCCTCGATGTCGAGTCGGTCCGCGGTGCGCTTGTAGGTGGACAGGTCGAAGCTCACGGGGAGGTCTTCGGCGTGCCACTCCCGTCCGGATTGTGCCAGTTCCTCGCCGGCCGGCTCAGACCTGGGCGACGAGGGCGTCGCGGGTGAACCGCTTCACGCCACCGCGCAGCAGGAGCAGGGCGGCGACCCAGATCACGGCCCCGATGCCCACGGCGATGGGCAGGGTGACGAGCAGGAGCCCGGTGGACTGGCCGACGGCGAGGAAGATCAGCGGCAGGATCACCGCGCCGCCGAGCTGGTTGGCCTCCTGGGCGGTGTGGGTGCGGGCCGAGACACGCACCATCACGGCCAGACCCAGCGTGGCCACGGCCGGCGCCACCCACAGGATCATCACCCCCCACAGCTGCGTGGGCACGAAGATCCGTCCCATCACCGGCCACGCCACGCTGTTGGCGACGACGACGAAGGCCAGGAATCCGAGCCAGGAGACGGCGAGGGCGGGCAGGAACGCCGAGAGGAACTTGGCCAGGAACAGGTCGCGGTCGCGGATCGAGGAGTGCAGCAGGGACTCGAGCGTCTTGCGCTCCTTCTCGCCGGCGAAGGCGTCGGCGGCCAGCACGGCCGACACCATGAGCGGGACGATGAGGAACAGCGGCGCCAGCAGGTAGCCGTTCACGAGCACGATCAGCTGCTCCTCCACCGGCAGGTCGAGGATGGGCCGGGCCAGGTCGCCGGGCACGTCGCCGAGCAGGCGCTCGACCTGGACGCCGGGCGCCGCCCGGGCCGCGAAGCCGATGGCCGCCGGC
>CAZCJT010000288.1:0-4098 GCA_964498565.1 uncultured Acidimicrobiaceae bacterium | reverse complement strand
CCCCGAGGCCCGCGACGGCCGCGGCGACTACGTCCGCGAGGGCACCCGCGCCGGCGGCGTCGAGGGCGGCATCACCACCGGCGAGCTGCTGGTGGCCCGAGCCGCCATGAAGCCGCTGGCGTCGCTCAACAAGCCCACCCTCAAGACCGTCGACGTGCGCACCAAGGAGGAGACGGTCAGCTTCAAGGAGCGCACCGACGTCACCGCGGTGCCGGCGATGGGCGTGGTGGCCGAGACGATGGTCGCGCTCGTGCTGGCGACGGAGGCGATGCGCAAGTTCGGCGGCGACTCCCTCGGCGAGCTGGTCCGCAACCACGACGCCTACGTGCAGAACCGGTGACGCGTCCGTGATCACCGTCGAGGTCCCTGTCCCCGGCCGCTCGTACCCGGCGGTGGTCGGACGCGGCGCCCGCCGCGAGCTGCCCGCCCTGCTGCCGGAGCGCACCGGCCGGGTCGCCGTCGTGACCCAGCGGGGCATCGGGATGACCGCCGATCCCGGCGTCGAGCACCGCCTGTTCCACATCGAGTCCGGCGAGGATTCCAAGACGCTGCGCACCGTGGAGTGGCTGTGCCGGCAGTGGGCGACGTGGGGCCTCACGCGCAACGACTGCGTCGTGGCCATCGGGGGTGGGATGGTCACCGACGTGGCCGGGTTCGCCGCCGCGACCTACCACCGCGGCGTGCCCGTGGTGCACGTCGCCACCACCCTCCTCGGCATGGTCGACGCCGCCATCGGCGGCAAGACCGGGGTGAACCTGCCCGAGGGCAAGAACCTCGTCGGCGCGTTCTGGCAGCCCTCGGCGGTCGTGTGCGACCTCGAAGCCCTCGACACCCTGCCGCCCCGGGAGCTGCGGGGCGGCTACGGCGAGCTGGCGAAGTACCGGTTCCTCCCCGGCGGCGAGGACCTCGACGCCATGGAGCTCGACGAGCAGGTCGCCCAGTGCATCCGGATCAAGGCCGCGGTGGTGGCCGCCGACGAGCGCGAGGGCGGGCTGCGGGCGATCCTGAACTACGGCCACACCCTGGCCCACGCCATCGAGACGGCGGGCGACTACGAGCTGCGCCACGGTGAAGCCGTCGCCGTCGGCCTCCTCTACGCCGCCGCCCTGGCCCGGCGGTTGGGACGGATCTCCGACGAGCGCGTCGCGCTCCACCACGAGATCGTGGCCCGCTACGAGCTGCCCGACCGCCTGCCCGCCGGCCTCGACGACGACCAGCTCCTGTCCCTGATGGCGCGGGACAAGAAGGCCCTCCGCGGGCTGACCTTCGCCCTCGACGGGGAGCGCGGCGTCGAGATCGTCACCGGCGTCGACCCCGACGTCGCCCGCGCCGCCCTGGGAGACGTGCGATGAGCACCGCCGCGGACCTCGCTCCCCTCGATGTGGCCGGGCGGGCATCCCGGGTCCGGGCCGCCCTCGACGACCTCGGCTGCGACGCGCTCGTCGTCACCGACCTCGTCAACGTCCGGTGGCTGACCGGCTTCACCGGATCCGCCGGCATCCTCGTCGTGCGCCGGGACGACCTGGTGCTCGTCACCGACGGCCGCTACCAGGAGCAGGCCGCCGACCAGCTCGCCGCCGCCGGCGTGGCCGCCGAGCTCGAGATCACCCGCGACGCAACGGCCGTCCTCACCACGGTGCTGGACGGAGTCGGCCGGATCGGCGTCGAGGCCGACCACCTCACCTGGGACACCCAGCAGCGCTGGGCCGGCGTCCTGCCCGGCACCCTCGTCCCCACCGTCGGCCTGCTCGTCGGCCTGCGGGCCGTGAAGGATGAGGGCGAGGTCGACCGGCTGCGGCTCGCCGCCCGGATCGCCGACGACGCGCTCGCCGACGTCCGCCACCTCCTGCTCGAGCGACCAACCGAGCGGGCCTTCGCCCGGGCCCTGGAGTCGGCGATGCTCGACCACGGCGCTGACGCCCCGTCGTTCGAGACCATCGTGGCCAGCGGCCCCAACGGCGCCCGGCCCCACGCCCGGCCCACGGACAGGGTCATCGGCGGTTCCGATGCCGGCGAGCTCGTCGTGGTCGACTTCGGGGCCCTCCACGACGGCTACCACTCCGACATGACCCGCACGTTCGTGGTGGGCGAGCCCACACCCACCCAGACCCGCATGTTCGACGTGGTCCGGGCGTCGCAGGAGGCCGGGGTGGCCGCCGTCCGGGCCGGGGCGCCGGCGGTCGCCGTCGACGACGCCTGCCGCGCCGTCATTGACGAGGCCGGCTGGTCCCACGCCTTCGTGCACGGCACCGGCCACGGCATCGGCCTCGTGATCCACGAGGAGCCCCGCGTCAGCCCCGAGTCCGCCGGCCTGCTCGCCCCCGGCCACTGCGTCACGGTCGAGCCCGGCGTCTACCTGGCGGACCACGGCGGCGTGCGGATCGAGGACTCCGTCGTCGTCACCGCCACCGGGTGCACGCACCTCACGACCTCGCCCTACGACCCCACCCCCTGACCATTTGCGCCGCCCCACCGGCGTCGGCACACCATGTCGCCATGGCGACCGTCTCCACGAACGACCTCAAGAACGGCATGTGCCTGAACCTGCCGGAGGGTCTCGTGCAGGTGCAGGACTTCCAGCACGTGAAGCCGGGCAAGGGCGGCGCGTTCGTGCGGACGACGCTGAAGAACGTCCGCACCGGCGCCAACGTGGAGAAGACGTTCCGGGCCGGTGAGAAGGTCGAACAGGCCAAGATCGATCGCCGCGAGTACCAGTACCTGTACAACGACGGCTCCAGCTACGTGTTCATGGACCAGGAGACCTACGACCAGATCGAGGTCGCGCCGACCAGCCTCGGCGATGCCACGAACTACCTCGTCGAGCAGGCGACGGCCCAGCTGATGATGTACGGCACCGAGATCGTCGGGGTCGAGCTGCCGCCGTCGGTCGAGCTCACCGTGGCCGAGACCGAGCCCGGCCTCCAGGGCGACCGGTCGACCGGTGGCACCAAGCCGGCCACCCTCGAGACCGGCTACGTCGTGCAGGTCCCGCTGTTCATCGACACCGGCGAGAAGCTGAAGATCGACACCCGCACCGGCCAGTACCAGTCGCGCGCCTGATGGCGGCGCCCACCACTCGCCGCGAGGCGCGCGAGCGGGCCGTCGAGCTGCTCTACGAGGCCGACACCAAGTCGATCCACCCCGAGGAGGTCGTCGCCGCGCTGCCGCTGCGGCCCGACGAGTACGCCCTCGAGCTCGCCTACGGCGTCGCCGACCACCAGGTCGAGATCGACCACGTCCTCGACCGCTACGCCAACCGCTGGCCGGTCAAGCGTATGGCGGCGATGGACAAGATGGTCCTGCGCCTCGGCGTGCTCGAGCTGGCGACCCAGCTCGAGGTCCCGCCCGGCGTGTGCCTGTCGGAGGCGGTCGAGCTGGGCGGCCGGTACGGCAGCACCGACGACACACCGAAGTTCGTGAACGGCATCCTCGCCCGCGTCGCCGAGGAGGTCCGCGACGGCGACCGGCCCTGGATGCCGATCGAGGTGGTCGTGTTCGACATGGACGGGGTCATCCGTCACTGGACCGGTGGGGACATCCGCACTTTCGAGGAGCAGCACGGGCTCGAGCCCGGTGCCGTCGGCGCCGTCGCCTTCTCCGACCCGCTCTTCGACGACGCCACCTGCGGGCGGATCACCGCCGAGCAGTGGGCCGCGGAGATCGGTCGCCGCCTCGCCGAGACCCACCCGAACCTCGATGTCGACGCCGGCACGACGATGTGGCTCGCCACCGAGTGGCGGGTCGACGAGGAGGTCGTGGCCATCGCCCGCGACCTCCAGGAGGCCGGCCAGCGCACGGCCATCTTCTCCAACGCGACGACCAACCTCGAGCAGGACATGTCGACCATGGGTGTCGCCGAGCTGTTCTCGCACGTGTCCAACTCGGCACGCATCGGGCTGGCCAAGCCCGATGTCGCAGCCTTCGAGCACGTCGCCGATGCGCTGGGCGTCGCACCCGAGCATCTCCTCTTCATCGACGACCGCCACGAGAACGTCGTCGGCGCCCTCGACGCCGGCTGGCACGCCGTGCAGATGCGCAGCGCGGCCGGGATCGCCGCCGTCCTGCGCCGCCTGCGGGTGCCCGGTGCTCCCGACGCCA
>CAZCJT010000287.1:0-4106 GCA_964498565.1 uncultured Acidimicrobiaceae bacterium | reverse complement strand
CCCCGCCACTGGTACCGCTTCGTCCTCGACGGCCACGTGACCGCGCCGGCGCGGACCCGGACGGCACCCGCGCCGGGCGAGATGCCGCGGGACCCGCTCCGCGTGGGGCAGCTCTCGTGCCAGCGCTGGTCGTCGGGCTACTGGACCGCCCTGGAGGACGTCGCGGCCCAGGCCCCCGACGTCGTCGTGCACTGCGGCGACTACGTCTACGAGTCCGACGGCGGGGAGGTCCGCCCGGTGGAGGCCGATGCGCCCACGGACCTCGACGGGTTCCGGGCCGTGTGGCGCCGGTACAAGGAGGGCCCCGAGCTGCAGGCCGCCCACGCCGTCGCGCCGTGGCTCGTCACCTGGGACGACCACGAGGTGGAGAACAACTACCAGGGCGTCCACCCCGTCGGCGACGGCGACCAGGAGCGCTTCCTGGCCCTGCGGGCGGCGGCGTACCGGGCGTGGTGGGAGTTCACGCCCACCCGCCTTCCCCCGCCGGACGGCCCCACGCTCTCCGCCCATCGCACCGTCGACTGGGGCGCCCTCACCCGCTTCGTGCTGCTCGACACCCGCCAGCACCGCGACGACCAGCCCTGCGACGACGACGTCGGCACCGACCTCGGCGCCCGGTGCGACGCCACCGAGGCCGTGACGATGCTGGGCGAGGAGCAGGAGGCGTGGTTCGCCGACGTGGCCACGTCGCACGACGCCGTGTGGACGACCGTGGTGCAGCAGGTGGTGGTGCACGAGTGGAGGTTCACGCCGGGCAACGTGGTGTGGAACCTCGACCAGTGGGACGGCTACACGGGTGCCCGCCGACGGTTCCTCGACACCCTGTCCGCGGCGCCGGCACCGGTCGTGCTCAGCGGGGACGTGCACTCGTCGTGGGTGTCGGACCTGCGACGGGACTTCGCCGACGACGAGTCGCCGTTGGTCGGCACCGAGTTCGTGGCCCCCGGGATCTCCTCCGACATCCCGGCCCGGTTGCGCCAGGCCGCACCTCTCATCGAGGCCCTCTCCCCCCACATCGCCTGGTCCGAGGTCACCAAGCGCGGTTGGGTGCTGCACGAGCTCGACGCGGAGACGTGGCGCGCCGCCTACCGCCTGGTCGACGACGTCAGCGTGCCGGACGGCTCGGTGACCGAGGCGACCACCTGGGCCGTCAGCTCGGGGAGCCCGGGCCTGGCCTGAACCCTGGTCCGCCTCCGTCGGGGACCGGGTAAGAGCGGTGCTCCACGCGACCGAACGCGGGGTGGCCCTCGTCCGCTTCCGCTCAGCCTGACAAGATCGGACCATGCGCTCACACGACGCCGACCTCGACACCACCGACGACCGCTCCCGGGGCGCGGTGGTGGGCCTGCTGACGCTCCCCTTCCGGACCATCGGCTCCGTGCTCGGGATCATCGTCCGCCTCGTCACGTTCCTCGGCCTCGCCGTCGCCGTGCCGGTTCGCCTGGCCGTGGGCGCGGTGCGGGCGGTCACCAACCTGGCTGCCGATCTCGTCTACGCCCTGTGGCGCGCCGCCATGAGCGTCGTGCGGGCGGTGCTGGCCGCCTTCGGCCTCCTCATCGGCGCCGTCATGGCCCTCATCGGGCTGGTGCGCCGTCTGATCATGGCGCTCTTCGGTGTGCTGTTCACGCTCATCGCGGCCGTGCTGAAACTGGTGAAGCTGGCCCTCACCGTCGTCGCCGTCCCGATCGCCGCCGTCGTCGGCGTCGCGATCACGCTCGGCCGGGTGGTGCTCAAGGTGGTCACCACGGTCCTCGGGGTCGTCCTCGCCGTGGTGCTCGCCCCGCTGCGCCTCGTGGGCATCGGTCGCCGCAAGGAGCGCGTCGAGTACGTCGAGGTCCGCGACGCCGGCGAGGCCACGCACGTCCCCGACGCCGCCTAATGGGAGCGGCGCCAAGCCGACATACCGCTGAGCGGAGCGAAGGCGACCTACCGCTGAGCGGAGCGAAGGCGACCTACCGCTGAGCGGCGCCGAAGCCGAATGAACTGGCAGTCGCGGTGTAGCACCCCAGACCGCCACGGGCCACCACGGCACAGAGCCGGTGCTACGTAGCGACTGCCAGTTCGCAGAGTCGTGACACGCGAAGCAGCCGAGCACATCGTCGGCCGCATTCCTATGCTCGGCGGGATGTCGACCGAGACCACCCAGGCCGCAGCGGGAACCGGCGCCGAGGACGTGACGTGGGACATCGGCACGCTCGTCGACGGCGAGGGCACCGACGGCGCTCGCCGGCTGCTCGACGAGGCGATGGAGGCGGCCCGCTCCCTCAGCGCCGACCTCAAGGGCACGCTGGTCCACGCCTCCGCCGCGTCGCTGGCCGGTGCGCTCAGCCGCCTCGCCGACGTGCACGAGAAGGCGGGACGGGCCGGCAGCTACGCCAGTCTCGACTTCGCCGTCGACACCAC
Source organism: uncultured Acidimicrobiaceae bacterium (assembly GCA_964498565.1). Lineage (GTDB taxonomy): Bacteria > Actinomycetota > Acidimicrobiia > Acidimicrobiales > Salinilacustritrichaceae > Salinilacustrithrix. The sequence goes on along the minus strand of CAZCJT010000287.1, from coordinate 1,703 downwards.
GGACCCGGCGCGAGGCGCGCTCATGCAGGAGGTGAGCGAGCGGTCGGCGGCCCTGTCGGCCGAGTTGGTGTGGTTCGACCTCGAGCTGGTCGCCATCGACGACGACCACGCCGATGCGCTCCTCGCCGACCCGGCCCTGGCCGACCACCGCCACCACCTGGAGACCGTGCGGGCCGGCAAGCCCCACGTGCTGTCCGAGGTCGAGGAGCGCCTGCTCGCCAACACCGCCCCCACCGGGCGCCAGGCGTGGGTGCGGCTGTTCACGGAGCAGACGTCGTCGATCGAGGTCCAGCTCCCGGGCCGCACCGAGCCCGCGCCCCTCGATGCCGGGCTCAGCCTGCTCCTCGACCCCGATCGATCGACCCGCCAGGCCGCGGCGCAGGCGGTCACCGAGGCGCTGCAGCCCGGGCTGCGGACCCGGGCCTACATCTTCAACACCCTCCTCGCCGACCGACGGATCCAGGACGAGCTGCGCGGCTTCCCGACCTGGATCAGCTCGTGGAACCTCGATAACGAGGCCAGTGACGAGTCGGTGCAGGCCCTCGTGCACGCCGTCGTCGCCCGCTACGACATCCCCCAGCGCTGGTACCGGTTGAAGGCTCGCGTGCTCGGCCTCGAGAAGCTGGCCGACTACGACCGCAACGCCAGCGTCGCCACCAGCAGCGCCACCATCGGATGGGACCGGGCCACCGAGATCGTGCGAGACGCGTACGCCTCGTTCTCGCCCGACCTGGCCGAGGTGGCCGGCCGCTTCATCGACGAGGGCTGGATCGACGCGCCGACGCGCCCGGGCAAGCGGGGCGGCGCGTTCTGCGCCTACACCGTGCCGAGCCACCACCCGTACGTGTTCCTCAACTACAGCGCCACGCCCGGCGACGTCATGACCCTGGCCCACGAGCTCGGCCACGGGCTGCACGGCTACCTGGCCCGGGAGCAGGGCATCTTCGAGCAGATGACGCCGCTCACCCTGGCCGAGACCGCCAGCGTCTTCGGCGAGACGGTGACCTTCGAGCGCCTGCTGACGATGGTCGACGACGCCGACGAGCGCTTCGCCCTGCTGGCCCAGAACCTCGAGGGCAACATCGCCACCGTCTTCCGCCAGGTCTCGATGAACCGGTTCGAGGACGCCGTGCACACCCACCGACGCGAGCACGGCGAGCTGTCCACCGAGGACTTCGGCGACCACTGGGCCCGCACCCAGGGCGACCTGTTCGGGGACGCCATGGACGTCAGCGACGGCTACCGGAGCTGGTGGAGCTACATCCCGCACTTCATCGGCACCCCGGGTTACGTCTACGCCTACGCCTACGGCCAGCTCCTCGCCCTGTCGGTGTACGCCCGCTACGTGGAGGCGGGCGACGACTTCGTGCCCCGGTACCTCGAGCTGCTGTCCGCCGGCGGGTCGCGCTGGCCCGAGGAGCTCGGTCGCATCGTGGACTGCGACCTGACCGACCCGGGCTTCTGGGACGCCGGCCTCGCGATCATCGACACCAAGCTCACGGAGGCCGAGCAGGCCGCGGCCGACGCCGGCCGTCTCTGATGCCGGCAGCTGCGCTCGTCACCGGTCTCGGGGGCCCGTCGGGCACATACTGGACCCGTGCAGGTCGCAGCTCCGCCACCGCTGGCTGACCACCCGCTGGCGGACCCCCGGCCGATCTGGGTTGCCGGCGTCGCAGGCGGCCTCGCCGCGCTGGCGTGGGGAG
>CAZCJT010000286.1:0-4109 GCA_964498565.1 uncultured Acidimicrobiaceae bacterium | reverse complement strand
TGGATATCTTCGAAGCCCGGTTCGCGCGTCAGCCGCGCGACGGCCTCGATCAGCACGGGTTGGCCCTTCCAGCGCGTCAGCCGGCCCGGCAGCAGCACCACGCGGGCGTCGTCCGGCAATTGCCAGGCATTGGCGAGCTGGATGATCCGCTGGTGCGCGTCGGCGACTTCGTGCGGGACCCGGCGCAGCGCCGCTCCGGCGGCGGCCCCTCCAGCGGCTTCGGCGGGGCCAAGGGCCTCATCGAGATGGCCCGGGCCGCCGGCAAGCACGAGGACGGACCCATCCGCCAGGAGCTCGTGCAGCTCCACACGCAGTACGAGATCGCTCGGATGAACAACCTGCGGGCCAAGGCGGCCCGGAGCGCGGGCAAGGACATCCCCGGCCTGCCCAACATCATGAAGCTGTCGATGTCCAACATCCTGCGGGCCACGCGGGAGACCGGCATGAAGATCGTCGGTCCGATGGCCACGCTGCACGCCTACGACAGCGAGAGCCGCAAGAAGCTCGACGCCGCCACCGGCAACCCGTTCCTCGGCATGATCACCGAGTCCGCCCTCTTCTCCCCCGGCCCCGCCATCTACGGCGGTACCGACCAGATCCAGAAGAACATCATCGGTGAGCGGGTCCTCGGCCTCCCCAAGGAGCCGAACCAGGACAAGGTCCTCCCCTTCAAGGAGCTCCCCAAGAACGGGTGACGCGCTACATGGCGACTGCCAGAACGGTCAGGCGGGTCCCGGACCCACCCTGACCGAACTGGCAGTTCCCCTGTAGCACCAGGTCACTGGAGCTCGATGCTCCAGTGACCGTCGGGCCGGCGCAGCAGCGCGGTGCGCCAGGGGCCGTCGCCGAGGTCCAAGGCCGACAGCACCCACACGTCCTTGCCCCGGCCCGCGGCGGCCCGGGCCGCCGTGGCCAGGAACGCGTGGTGGCCGCCCTTGGTGCCGCCCGGCGCGCACAGGACCGCAGCCGTACCGCGGTACTCCTCGAACCGCTCCTGCTGGGACTCCGGCAACGACCACTTGAGCGACGCGTCGGCGAGCACCACCGTGTCGTCGACCATCCCGCGGGCCGTGGCCACGACCTCGTCGAGCTGATCGAGATCGGGATCGGCCCGGCGCCATCCGGCCGCCAGGCCGGCGTCGACGAACAGGATCTTGCTCATCGGGGCGCGAGCGCCTCGAGCGCGGCCCGGTCGGGCTCGCCCATGCGGGCCGCGGGCTTGAGCGGCTGCAGGCACACGTGGGTGGCCCCGGCGTCGACGTGCTCGGCCACCCGCGCCTCGATCCGATCGGCGGTGCCCCAGGGGGCCAGCGCATCGATGAGGCGGTCGGAGCCGCCGTCGGCGAGGTCGCCCTCGTCGAAGCCGAGCCGGAACCAGTTCTTGTAGTAGTTCGGCAGCGAGATGTAGACGCCGAGCGCGGCCCGCGCGGTCGCCCGGGCCTCGGCCGGGTCGGTGCACAGCACGACCTTCTGCTCGACGCAGAGCATCTTGTCGGCGCCGAGGATCGCCTTGGCCTGGGCGGTGTGCTCCGGCGTCGTCCAGTACGGGTGGGCGCCGTCGGCGGCGGAGGCAGCCAGCTCGAGCATCTTCGGCCCCAGCGCGGCGACCACGGTCTTGGGCGCGCTCGACGGCGGGGGCGCCATGTACATCGCCTCCGACATGGCCTGCAGGTGGTCGCGCATGGAGGAGAGCGGCTTGGAGTAGTCGAGCTTGCGGACCCCGGCCACGATCGGGGCGTGGGAGACCCCGGCGCCGAGCAGGAAGCGGCCACCCGACTGCTCGGCCAGGGTGTTCTGGGCCTGGCGCATCGAGTGCGGGTGCCGGTTGAAGATGCTGGCGATGCCGGTGGCGATGGCCAGCTCGGACGTGCTCGCCAGCAGGAAGGCGGCGTGGGCGAAGGGGTCCCGGCCGAGCGTCTCGGGGATCCAGAGGGCGCCGTAGCCGAGCGACTCCAACCAGACGGCGAACTCGGCGGCGTCATCGGCGGGCATGGCGTCGGTGGGCCACCAGATGCCCCGCCGACCGATCCGGTCGTCGATGGGGGTGCTGGGGTCGGCGGTCCGGTGGGCGCTCATGGGCGGCCATCCTGCCACCGCCGGCCGGGGCGCCCGCACCCCCGTCCGGCCCGAGACCGTGCGCTAGCGTCGCCGGACCGGTCCGCCGACCCACAGGGAGAAGACGTGTTCCGAGCGCTGCTGCTCGCGCCCCCCGGCGCCGGCAAGGGCACCCAGGGTGAGCGCCTCGCCGAGCGGCACGGCGTTCCCCACCTGGCCACCGGCGACCTGCTGCGCGACCACGTGGCGCGGGGCACCGACCTCGGCCAGCAGGCCCGCTCGCACATGGACGCCGGCCGCCTGGTGCCCGACGATCTCGTGATCGACATGGTGGTGCGCAAGATCGGCAACGACGGCGACCCGCTGCAGGGCTTCCTGCTCGACGGCTTCCCCCGCACGCTCGCCCAGGCCCGCTTCGCCTACGACTGGGGCACGCAGCTCAACCGGACCTTCCACGCGGTGATCATGCTGGAGGTGCCCGAGGACGAGCTGGTCCGCCGGCTCCTGCGGCGAGGCCAGGAGAAGGGCCGCAGCGACGACACCGAGGACATCATCCGCCACCGCCTGGGCGTCTACGAGGAGAACACCGCTCCCCTGGTCGAGTTCTACGAGGAGCGCGGCATCCTCCTGCGCATCGACGGCACGGGGTCCGTCGACGAGGTCACCGAGCGCATCGAGGCCGGCCTGGCGCCGGTGGTGCCGGCATGAGCCCGGACACGCTCGTGCGGGCCCACCGCACCCTGGCCGCCGTCATCGCCGCGCTCATCCTCGTCATGGCGGCCATCGCCGGTCGGGCCTTGTTCGGCCCGTGGGACATCGAGATCCACGGCTTCGTCGGCAACGGCGTGTTCGTCCTCGCCGTCGCCAACTTCGCGCTCGCCATCTACCGCCGGCCCGGCAACGCCCAGCTCACCGTCGCCGCCCTCGTCGGGATGCTCACGTTCGCGCAGGTGGGCCTCGGCTACGTGGGCCGTGAGGAGCTGGAGGCTGCGGCGTGGCACATCCCCAACGGCGTGCTGCTCATGGCCCTCAGCACCTACCAGTGGGCGACGCTCCAGGCTCGCGTGGCGGGTTCAGCCACCGCTTGATCCCCGGCCGTCGAAGCGGACCACCAGGACGGCGAGGTCGTCCGTCTGCGCCTCAGCCGGCACCAGCGCCTCGACGAGGGCGTCGCTGAGCTCCCCGGGCTCGAGATCGACCAGCTGGTGGGCGACCGCCCCGAGCCGACGGAATCCCTGGTCGAGGGACTCGTGTCGTCGCTCCACGAGGCCATCGGTGTAGAGGACCAGCACGTCGCCGGGATCGAGCGATCGGTGGTGGACCGGTGCGGGGGCGTCGGCCACGACGCCGAGCGGCGGCAGGCAGGAGGCGTCGAGCAGCCTGGGACCGTCGGCGCCCAGGACCAGGGGCGGCGGGTGCCCGGCCCGGGACCAGGCCAGGTCGCCGGTGCGCAGGGCGAGCACGGCACAGACGACCGTCGTGCAGAAGGCGTCGGGGATGGAACCGGCCTGCTGGCTCACGGCCTGGAGCATCGACCCTGGATCGGGTCGGAAGGGGACGATGGTCTGGAACGCCGTGCGGAGCCGGCCCATCGCCGCGGCCGCCACCATGCCGTGGCCCACCACGTCGCCGACGACGAGCAGGATCCGGTCCTCGTCCAGGACGAGCACGTCGTACCAGTCGCCGCCGACGGTGGCGCCGTGGGTCGCCGGCCGGTACCGGGCGGCGATGGCGGCACCCTCGACCTCGGGCAGCTCGTCGGGGAGGGCGGTCCGCTGGAACGCCACGGCCGCACGGTGCTCGGCGTCGTAGCGGCGGCCTCGGGCCAGGGCACGGGCGGCCAGCACCCCCACGGTCTGGAGCAGCGCCTGCTCGTCCTCGCCGAAGATGTGCAGCTGGGGGTACGACACGGCGAGCACGCCGGAGACGTCCTCGGCCAGGAGCGGCAGCACGGCGAGGGCGTTGCCGTCGCCGGCCAGGGTGCTGGCGGCGGCGTCGCCACGCCAGCCGAGCGGAGACGACAGCCAGGCCGGCTCCCGGCTGGCGAGGACGCC
>CAZCJT010000285.1:0-4113 GCA_964498565.1 uncultured Acidimicrobiaceae bacterium | reverse complement strand
CCTTCGTTGGCTACGTCGAAGACACCCAGTTCAGGACTGAAGATAAGTGCCGAACCGGGCGAGGGCCGCGACGTGTCCCGAAAGGTCATCCCCGATCAGACCAACGGCCGCCGACTCCCGGCGGTCTGGGGTAACTCCGAGGGACAGACCCGGGCAACGCCAGCCTGCCGAGAGGGCGATGCGTGTGGGGATCAGTGAACCAATTCCGATTCGGCGGCGCACCGTGGGCGGTGAGGCCGAGCCGTTCGATCCCCGTCGTTGTCGCTCACTCGCCCCGGTACTTGCGCTGCAACGGTCGGCATATCGACGTGCACGAGTCGGCGGCGGCTGAGCACAGACCCAGGCGCAACGAGATGCCGGAGAAGTACCGTGCGCAACGACGGGGAGACGGGGGGAGAAGATGCCCGACGACGGCACGTTGAACGATGCAATCGCAGAGTGGGCGCAATCGCGGCCGAATTGGGAGCAGACTGCGCTCGGCATGCTCGCCCGGGGCGAACCGATCGACTCGGTCGCACTCGAACGGCTCGCTGATGAGGCTGAGGCGCAGATAGCGCAGGCCGCGTATACCGGAGCACCACTCATTCCGGCTGATCTCGGTCCATCCGGCCACGTCTTGGCGCCGGTCAAGCTCGTCGCCATCCGGGAGCCCCGGGCGGTCAACGCACTCGCCTGCGAGGATGGGATTACCTTCGAGGCCGACGGGATCACCTTGATCTACGGGCACAACGGAAGCGGCAAGTCGGGCTACGCGCGGGTTCTCAAGACGATTACCCGCGCCCGCGAGGAGATCCAGGTCCTCGGCGACATCTTCGCACCGGAAGCTGAACAGTCGGCCGAGGTCTCCATCATGGTCGGTTCCGACGTACGCACCTTGCGGTGGCCGGCCGACGTGCCACCGGGCAGCCTGCGTCAGGTCAGCTTCTACGACTCGGGTTGCGCCGGGCGCTACGTAAGCGCCGAGACGGAGGTCGCGTACCGCCCTTGGACGATCACCCTCTTGGACAAGCTGGTCTCGGTTTCCGGCCAGGTCCGGAAGACCCTCGAGTCCAGGCGCCAGGCAGATGAGCCCAGCTCACTTAGCATCAACGGAGTTGATCCGGCGTCGCGGCCCGGCCAATTCCTGCGGTCTCTCTCGGCCGCGACGACTCCGCTCGAGCTCGACCTCGCACAGGACGTACCGACCGATGTCGACGAACGGCTCCAATCGCTGAGCGTGCGAATCGGAAGCTTGCGCGCCCAGGACCCTGAGGGGCGCAAGGTTGCGCTGCGTCAAACGCTCTCTGCGATCGAGACCATCGGATCTGCGATCTCAGAGACTCAACGATTGGTGTCGAAGGAGGAGGCGGCGCGGCTCAAGGGTGCTGCGGAAAGGGCGGTGGAGGCCCGATTGGCAGCCTCCCGGGCAAGTGAGCTCAGGTTTCACGGGGAGCCGGTCGCTGGCATCGGCGATCCCGCATGGATGGCTCTATGGGAGTCGGCGCGCCGGTTCAGCGACGGGACCGCATACCCCGAGCACGCGTTCCCCCACACAGAGGACGACATGCACCCGCCCCGCTGCGTCCTCTGCCAGCAAGAACTTGATGAGGACGCCAAGGACCGCCTCAAGCGCTTCGAGGAGTTCGTCATCGACGACACGGAAGACGCGGCGCGCAAGGCGGAAGCCGAGCGTGACCGCTTGGCTGACCAGTTCCGCGTTATGCCCACCAGCGGGACACCGATCGCTCTGGCGGTGCAGCGAATCGAGTCTGAGGGCGCAGCGCTGGCCCAAGTCCGTCGAGCTATTCAGAGCCTCGACGAGCGTCGGCTCGCAGTGCTCGAAGGCCTCGGTGGAGGACAGTGGCCGGGAGAAGGGGGCGAGGTCACAGTGGACCTCGGCGCCCTCGACGAGGTGCGGGAGCGGCTCACGGACCAACTGAATGAGCTTCTGGGCGAAGACCTCGACGGACAGGCTTCTGCGCTCGAGGCAGAGGAGCGAGAACTGCAGAGTCGGTTGGCTCTTCGTCAGGGCCGTGCCGAGGTTCTTGAGCGGATCGACCGCCTCAAATCCCGTGAGCGGCTCGACGAGGCGATCCGCCTCACCGACACTCGCGGTATAACCCGGCGGGCAGCCGAGCTGACCCGATCCCATGTCAGCGACGTGATGAAGCACCGGTTCAGCCAAGAGACCCTGATGTTGGGCCTCCAACGAATTCGGCTCGGAGATGCAGGTGGCGGGCAGGGCAACCTCCGGCATCGTGCGCAATTCGTCGAGGCGCTTCACCCGGCCCCTGTTCACGCCGTCTTGAGCGAAGGCGAGCAGACGGCCTTGGGTCTAGCCGGCTTCCTCACCGAGGTCGAGTCTGACCCGTCGCGGTCCGCTGTCGTATTCGACGACCCGATCACCTCACTTGACCACGTCCGGCAGGAGAAGGTCGCCCAACGTCTGGTGCAGCTCGCCGCCAGCAGGCAGGTCGTTATCTTCACTCACGACATCGGGTTCGTCGTCGACCTCAAGCGGGCAGCGGAGGAGCACGGCCAGTCGATCGCAGAACGCCAGGTGAGCCGCCGCTCGGCGCGCCCCGGACATGTGTCGGAGGCCGGTCCGTGGGAGGGGCAGACCGTGGGCCAGCGACTCGCCGTCCTCGAAGAACGGCTCGCCGTCATCAAGTCGATCGGCGACTCGGAGCGGCAGAGAGACGACATAAGGCACTGGTACCAAGACCTTCGCCTGGCGTGGGAGCGAAGCCTCGAGGAGTCGGTACTTGACAAGATCACAGCTCGCAGTCGGCTGGAGTTGCGCCCGTCAGGACTCGAGGGGATAGCTCAGATCACCGAGGACGACAACCGCGAGTTCCAGGCTGCGTTCACCCGTTGCGGTGACCGCGGCAGCCACGACAGGAGCACTCAGCTCAACCGGCCCACTCCGCCCATCGAAGAGCTGCGCGAGGATCTCGTGACGCTCCGGAACTGGAACAAGCGCGTCAAGGCTTACCGCTAACTCAATCGCCAAAGGACTGCGTACAGAGCGCCCCCGAGGTGCACTGTGGAAGCCGAGTCGACTACGACGACGCCGAGCCCGTCAGGCTCACAAGTAGCTTCCTCGACGCACCCGACCGATTCTTCAGCCACCTCTTCGAAGGATGAGTCGGTGCAACAAGTCGTCGGCAGTACAGCTTCCCGCCCGATGGGCCTCGGCTCGGGGTTGGAGCACGATCTTGGGCGAGAGCAGGCTGTCGGAATGCCGCAGGGCCACAAGCCAGTTCAAAGGACCCAGGTGGCCCTCGCCGGACACGTTCGACCCGGCGATCACGTCGCCAGCGAGGGCCGCTATGTCGAAGTGCTTCGCGTTCGACGCGCCCAGGGACGTAAGCCGCCGAGCGGCGAGAACCTCCATCTCGTTGGCGCAGACGAGGTGATCAAGGTCAACAGCCTTGACGGCATCCGCATCCTCGCCCGTCGCAACTGACACCCTCCGCACCCGAACGCAGGAACAGGAACCGTCACCTACCGGCTACGCATATCCGCCCGGGACGTCGTCTCGAAGGTGCCGGTAGGCGATGCCAGTGAGAGGTGTCCCCGAATGCCCCGCTGCGGCGCCCGCGGCGGCGTGTGGGTCATCATCGGGGCATGACCGGCGACGCCGACGGGCCGACTCAGCCCACCGTTTCCGATCTCGTCGATCGTCTGGATGAGGAGGTCGTTCGTCGGTTGCTCGGGGATGCGGCCGCTCGTGACGAGGAGACGGCCCGGGCCGTGCGGTTGGCGGCCGCAGGCCCGTCGGAGAGACTGGAGGTGCTGGCTGCCGAGGTCGACTCGGGTCTGCGCACGCGCCGTCATCTCGGGTACTGGGAGTCCTCGGAGTGGGCAGCGGAGGCGCGGCCGGTGGTGGCCGCACTGGCCGACGCAGTCGAGGACGGTCCGAGTCGGGAGCTCGTGGAGCTGTTGCAGCGGGCGGTCGGGCATGTGGTGAAGGTCATCCTCCGTGCCGACGACTCGAACGGCATGATCGGCGATCTGGCCCGTGACCTGCTGGATCTGCACGCTCGGGAGTGCCAACCGGGCATCGCCGATCCGGTGAAGTTGGCGAAGTGGATGGTGAAGTTCTGCTTCGTCGACCAGGACTTCTTCGAG
>CAZCJT010000284.1:0-4114 GCA_964498565.1 uncultured Acidimicrobiaceae bacterium | reverse complement strand
CGCTGCTGGCCTCACCGGACGGCGCCACGTTGCTCGGCCTGTCGTCGTCGGGCTGGGAGGTCCTGCGCGACGTGGGCGGCACCGCCGGCTGCCGGCGCGTCATGGCCATCGCCGGCCACGAGCCGGCCTTCCTGGTCGAGGTCGCCGACGGCGTCCGCCTCGTCGACGGGGCAGGGGAGCTGCGATGAGCGGCTACTGCAGCGGCCTCGCCACCGACCTGCACCGGTCTCGCGCCCTCGGTCAGGTCGAGTGGGAGTTCCGGTACCGCGTCAGCCTCCCGGCCCGGGGTGCGGCCAGCGCGTTCCACTCGGGCGTGCACCACCTGACGTTCAACCGGCCGTTCTTCACCCAGCTCGATGCCTGGGCCCGGAACCTCGACGAGCGCCTCCGGGGTTCGGGCCTGCCAGGCGTCGCCTGGTGGGGCGAGGTCGGGTCGATGGCGTGCCACCGACCGACCGCGGCGCACAACCGGGCCCGGGGCTTCGACCTCTGCACCGTCGGCCTGAGCGACGGCTCCCGCATCGACGCCAACATCGCCCACGGCGGCGACGCACGGACGCAACGGCGGTACCTCGGCCTCACCGCCTCCCTGCGCCGCTACTTCTCCACCGTGCTCACCGTGCACTACAACGCGGCCCACCGCGACCACCTGCACATCGACGACCTGCACGCGCTGGCCCCGATCCGGTCCGACCTGCGCAGCGACACCTCGCTCATCCAGTCGGCGGCCAACCTGCTGGCCGGCGAGCGCCTAGCCGTCGACGGGATCTGGGGTTCCCGCACGCAGGAGGCCTACGACCGGTTGCTGGACGGGTTCGGACTGACCTGCCTCGACCCCCGTGGCCAGGTCGCCGACGCCCTCGTCCTGCTCGACCTGATCGCCCGCACCGCGCTCGCCGACCTGCCCTTCGGCACGTTCCGATCCGACGCCTGCGACACCCGCTGCGACGTGCTGGGCCTCGACCTCCCCATCGTCTGCGACCTCCTGTGACAAGCGCCAGGAATCGGGCAGTCACCGGGAGGAAGGGACCCTCCCGGCGCGTCGGCAGTTGGCAACGTGCGTTACCTTCGCCGCATGGACTTCCGGCTGCCCGATCATCTCGTCTCCCTGCTCGCCGAGCTCGACGCGTTCATCGAGGATGTCATCAGCCCCATCCAGGCCCGCGATGACAACGAGCGGTTCTTCGACCACCGGCGCGAGGATTCCCGCACCGACTGGGACCGAGGCGGCCTCCCGAGCGAGGAGTGGGAGGCGCTGCTGGGGGAGATGCGCCGGGCCGCCGACGAGGCCGGGTTCCTGCGCTACCACCTGCCCGAGCGCTTCGGCGGCCAGGGCGGGTCGAACTTCGACATGGCCGTCATCCGGGAGCACCTCGCCGCCAAGGGGCTCGGCCTGTTCAACGACCTGCAGAACGAGTCCTCCATCGTGGGCAACTTCCCGACGGTGCTGATGATGGAGAAGTACGGATCCGAGGCCCAGCAGGCGGAGTGGATCCCCAAGATGCTCGAGGGCAAGGCCGGCATCGCCTTCGGCCTCACCGAGCCCAACCACGGCTCCGACGCCACCTGGATGGAGACCCGGGCCGAGCGCGACGGTGACGAGTGGGTCATCAACGGCGAGAAGATGTGGAACACCGGCGTCCACAAGGCCACCCACGACTTCGTGTTCGCCCGGACCAGCGGCGAGGACGGCGAGGCCGCCGGCATCTCCTGCTTCATCGTGCCGATGGCCAACGACGGCGTGAAGATCGAGGAGTACTACTGGACCTTCAACATGCCGACCGACCACGCCCGGGTGTCGTTCACCAACGTCCGGGTGCGGGCCGAGGACGTGCTCGGTCCCGTCGACAACGGCCTCCAGGTCGCCCAGCTGTTCGTCCACGAGAACCGCATCCGCCAGGCGGCCTCGTCGCTCGGCGCGGCCCAGTACTGCATCGACACCGCGGCCCAGTACGCCAAGGACCGACGGGTGTTCGGCAAGTCGCTGGCCGCCAACCAAGCCATCCAGTTCCCCCTGGCCGAGCTGCACACCGAGGCCGCCATGCTCCGGGCCCTCATCCGCCAGACCGCCTGGGAGATGGACGGCGTCGACCACGGCATGGAGATCTCCGACAAGGTCGCCATGTGCAACTACCGGGGCAACCGCCTCGTGTGCGACGCCGCCGACCGCGCCATGCAGACCTGCGGCGGCATGGGCTACTCGCGGCACATGGCCTTCGAGCACATCTACCGCCACCACCGCCGCTACCGGATCACCGAGGGCGCCGAAGAGATCCAGATCCGCCGGGTGGCCGCCCACCTGTTCGGCTTCACCGGCGCGGGCCGGGGCTCCACCGCCCGGTGACCGACTCTGTCGTGGCTGGGTGACAGCAGGACTCACCCAGCCACGAAATTCTCAGATCGGGTGGCCTCGGCGGTTGGGCGGGACCGTCGTCGGCGGTTGCTTCCGGGGCGGCAGCTCGTCCAGCATCCGGCCGGCGATGGCGGCGATGTCGGCCACGGCCCGCTCGAAGGGGTCCTGGGTGGCCGCGCTCGGGTGGCGGATGCCGCTGAGCTTGCGGACGAACTGCCGGGCCGCGGCCTCGACCTCCTCCGGCGTCGCCGCCGGCTCGAGCCCTCGCAACGTGGTGATCGATCGGCACATGGGTCGGACGGTACCGGTCGGCACTGGGACGCGGGGCCCGCCGTGCACGCGTGTCCGGCGGCCCAGAACGCCCGTGGTCAGCCCTTCTCCGCCGCCCAGCGGTGCTCGGCCTCGCCCATGGGCGTGGACGGCGGGCCGTCGACGAAGGGCCACAGCTCCTCGGCGATCTTGCGCCAGTTGCGGGTGGCGCCCAGCTCGCCCATGAGCGCGGCCAGCCGCAGGTTGATGCGCTGGATGATCACGAACGATGGCGGCACGTTCGCCGCCTTCATGATCTCGCCGTAGGGGCCGCTGGCGTCGAAGATGCGCCGGATCGACTCCGACGCGTACTCGGCGGTCATGGTCGCGTCCTCGTCGTGGAGCACCCATTCGTAGAAGTGGCTGAAGTAGTCCTCGACGAGCTCGTCGGAGAACGGCTCACCCGGCTTGAGCAGCCCGATCTCCTCGATGCTGCGTCGGAACGACGCCACGTCACGGTGCAGCACCATCGACCGGACGAGCGACGAGAACTGGTCGACCTCGCCCGGCGTGAACCGCTTGACCAGGCCGTAGTCGAGGAAGACGACGTGGCCGCCGGGCCGGAACAGGTAGTTGCCCGGGTGGGGGTCGCCGTTGAACGCCCGGAAGCGGTACAGGCTGCGGAACACGAAGCGGAAGATCGTCTCGGCGGCGAGGTCCTTCTCGTCCTGGGACCAGGTCAGGACCTCATCGAAGCGGACGCCCTCGGCCAGCTCGGTGGTGAGCACCCGTCGGCTGCTCAGCTCGTGGAGCACCTCGGGCACGTGGATGTACGGGTGCCTGGCGTAGTGGTCGACGAACAGCTGCTGGTTGCGAGCCTCGAGCTCGTAGTCCAGCTCCTCGATGATGCGGGCCCGGATCTCGTCCACGATCGGGCCCGGCTCCAGCCCCGGGAACATCGCCCCCAGCCCGCCGAAGACGAGGTGGGCGCTGCCGAGGTCGGACTCGATCGCCTCGTCGATGCCCGGGTACTGGACCTTGACCGCGACGGCCCGCCCGTCGGCGGTGATGGCCCGGTGCACCTGGCCGATGGACGCCGATGCGATCGGGACCGGGTCCCACTCGAGGAAGAGGTGGTCGGGGTGGTGGCCGAGCTCGGACTCGATGACGCCGGCGGCCAGCTCCCCGCTCATGGGCGGCGCGTCGGCCTGCAGCTGGGCCAGTGCCGCGCGGACGTGGGGCGGCATCCCCGAATCGAGGTAGCTGGCCATCTGGCCGAGCTTCATCATGGCGCCCTTCATGTTGCCCAGCGTCTCGGTGATCTGGGCCGCGGTCTTCATCTCGAACTCGGTGTCGAGGACCTGGCGGCGCTCGGCGCTGGCGAAGGTGCGGCGGGCCTTGTGGAGGGCGAAGGCACCGCCCGCCTTGCCGCCCATGGTGGCCAGCTGCCGCCGGCGGGCGAACCCGGTGTGGACCCGGAACCCGTCGCCGTCGCCGTCGCCGTGGCCGTCG
>CAZCJT010000283.1:0-4115 GCA_964498565.1 uncultured Acidimicrobiaceae bacterium | reverse complement strand
GGGTCAGCATCGTGCTGGCCATCGCCGCCGTCCTGGCGCTGCTCGCCGCCACCATCGTCGTGGTCACCGGCGACGACGACTCGCCCGAGGACGCGGCGCCGACCGCCCCCACCTCGGAAGACGCCGGCGGGGGACCGTCGTCGACCCCGCCGACCTCCGCACCCGACACGCCGCCGTTGTCGGAGGACGAGCTCGTCGCGCTGGTCGACGAGCTGAAGCTCTTCGTCGCCGAGGCGCGGGGCCTCGAGTTCCTGGAGGACGTCGAGGTGGAGCTGGAGGAGGACGCCGGGTTCCAGGCCCGGCTGCTGGAGGACTTCGAGGAGGACGCCGACGAGATCGCCGACGTCGAGGTCTTCTACAAGGCGCTCGGGCTTCTGGAGCCCGAGGCCGACCTGCTCGAGGAGCTGCGGGCGATCTACTCCGCTGGCGTCCTCGGGTTCTACGACCCCGAGACGAACGAGCTGGTCGTGCGCGGGTCGTCCCTCACGCCCTACGTCCGCAAGACGATCGTGCACGAGCTGGTCCACGCCCTCGACGACCAGCACTTCGAGCTGGACCGCGACGACCAGTACGACCCTCGCAAGGACGAGCTCGCGGCTGGGTTCACCGCCGTGGTGGAGGGGAACGCCCGGCGCATCGAGCAGCAGTGGCTCGACGAGCAGACCGAGGACGTCCGGGCCCAGGCCGAGGCCGAGGAGCGGGCCTTCGCCGAGGGCATCGACGTGGACCGGTTCCCCGAGATCCTGCTGTTCGAGATCGGCGCCCCCTACGAGCTGGGCAAGGTCTTCGTCGACTCGATCGTGGGCGACCGGGGCGAACGTGCCGTCGACGCCGCCCTGGAGGACCCACCCACCACGTCGGAGCAGGTCCTGTTCCCGCAGCTCTACGCGGCCCGGGAAGCCCGGGTCGAGGTCCCGGTCCCGCCCGCCGACGGCGACGTGGTCGACGACGGGGTCGTCGGGGCGCTGTTCTGGTTCGGCCTGTTCACCACCGGCGAGGCGTCGGTACCGCCCCAGGAGGCGTTCGCGGCCGTGCAGGGCTGGGGCGGCGACTGGGCGGTGACGTGGCAGGACGGTGACGCCGCCTGCGTCCGGGTCGACGTGGTGGGGGACACCCAGGACGACACCGACGAGTTCGAGGACGCGCTGCGCAGCTGGGCCGAGGAGAGCCAGGGCGGGGAGGTGTCCGTGGTCGACGGTCGCGTCCGCCTCGACAGCTGCGTCGGTGGCGCCGGGGCGGTTCCGCCGCAGGTGTGAGTGCTACACCAGCACTGCCAGAACCGGAGGGACGCCCCCGCCCCCGCCACCGCCTCCCTTCCGAACTGGCAGTGCTGGTGTAGCGGTCAGACGTTGGCGATGACCTCGTCGCCGTAGCGCTTCAGCGCGTCGGCGGTGTCACCCCAGAAGGCGAAGGCGGGGACCATGATGCGGTCCACCCCCACGTCGGCCAGCTCGCGGGCGGCCTGCAGCGCGCCGCTGCCGATGGTGGCACCGCCGGCGGTGAGCTCGATGGCGTCGGGGTCGCGGCCGTGGTCCTTGGCCGTGGCCCGCACCACCTCCGTGCCGCGCGCGAGGTCCTGAGGTGTGCCCTTGCCGGGGAAGAACCCGTCGCCGAGCCGACCCGCCCGGCGGGCGGCGATGTCGGTGTGGCCTCCGACGTGCACGGGGATGGCCTTGTTCACCGGCTGCGGGCGGGAGATGCACTCGTCGAAGTTCGTGAACTCGCCGTGGTACGTGGCCTTCTCCTCCGACCACAGCGCCCGCATGGCGGCGATGTGGTCGTCGGTCCTCCGGCCCCGCTCGTCGAACGGCACGCCGATGGCGTCGAACTCCTCCTCCAACCAGCCCACGCCGACGCCCAGCTCCATGCGCCCGCCGGAGAGGTGGTCGAGGGTGGCGAGCTCCTTGGCCAGCACCACCGGGTTGCGCTGGGGGACGATGAGGATGCCGGTGGCGAGCCGGATGGTCGACGTGGCCGAGGCCACCCAGCTGAGCCAGATCAGCGGATCGGGGATGGCGAAGTCCTCGCCGCCCGGCATCTTCCCCGACGGGTCGTAGGGGTAGGGCGAGTCGTAGCCCGACGGCACGACGACGTGCTCCACCGTCCACAGCGACTCGAACCCGGCCTCCTCGGCGGCCATCGCCATCTCGGCGGCGGCGGCACCTTCGGCGAAGGGCCCGGTGTTGGCGAAGATGATCCCGAACTTCATGGGCCGACCGTACCTGGCAGACCGGTCAGGTCGTCCGGCGACGCAGGCCGTGGGCGGCGCGTGTCTAACGTGTGCGCCGAGGGGCCGGTCAGGCTCCCCGGGGGCCAGGGGGGTCACGTGGAGTGGACGTGGGAACGTCGTCGTCTCGACTGCGGAGGCGTCGGCGATGACGCTGCATGACCGCCTCGCCGAGGTGACCCGTGGCGCCGCCGCAACGCCGCTGCTGGTGCTGTTCGGCCTGAACTTCGTCGACGAGCTCGACCAGATCCTCTTCGGCATCGCCACGCCGGAGATCCGCGACGATCTCGACCTCGGCGACGGCGGCATCATCCTCATCGCCGCGATGGTGTCGGTGTTCGTGCTCTTCGCCGTCCTGCCGCTCACCTACGTGGCGGACCGGTTCGACCGCGTCCGGCTGGTCTTCTTCGCCGCGCTCGGCTGGATGTCGATGTCGGTGCTGACCGGCGTGGCCGGGTGGTCCGGTCTCCTCGTCCTGCTCGTCGTCGCCCGCATGGGCTCCGGCCTGGGCCGGACCATCAACGATCCGGTCCATGCGTCGCTGCTGACCGACTACTACGCGCCCGATGCGCTGCCCAGGGTCTTCCAGGTGCACCGCTCGGCCAACCCGATCTCCCGGGTCACGGCCGTCGTCATCGGCGCCGGCGCCGGCTACATCGGATGGCAGGCGATGTTCCTGGTGCTGGCCGCGCCGACGGTGTTCCTCATCGGGGCGACGATGCGCCTTCCCCACCCGCCCCGAGGCGGCACCAGCGGGGCCGTGGCCGGGGCCGAGCATGCGCCGCCGCTCCCGTTCCGGGAGGCACGGCGCACGCTGTTCGCCATCCCGTCGATGCGCCGGCTCTACTGCGGGGCGTTCCTGCTCGGGTCGGGGTTCCTCACGCTCCCGACCGTCTCGGCGTTGTTCTTCGAGGACATCTACGGCTTCACGCCGTTCCTCCGGGGCGTCCAGGCGTTCCTGGCCGGCGTGGGCACGCTCACCGGCCTGGCCTACGGGCAGCGGCTGGCCAGCCGGGCCATCGCCAGCGGTGACCTGCCCCGCCTCGCCACCATCACCGGCCTGTCCTTCACGGCCGGGGCCGTGGGGCTCGTCCTCATGGCCGCCATGCCGTTCGCGGCCGGTTCCCTGCTGTTCTCCGTGCTCGCCGCCACCGGCTTCAGCGCGTTCCAGCCGGCGTACTACCCGCTGGTGTCCATGGTGACCCCGGGAGAGATCCGCACCCAGGCCTACGGGTGGTCGCTCATCCTCGTCGGCTGTGGCGGCGTGATCGGCTCCCTCGTCGTGGGTGGCCTCGCCGAGTCGTCCTATCGCACCGCCACCGTCGGCCTCGCCGTCATGGTCGGTGTCGCCGGCCTGGCCGGCGCGTCCGCCGTCCGCTTCGTCGCACACGACGTCAGCGAGGCCCGAAGGGTGCTCGATGCCGACGTCGCCACCGACGTCGCCGCACCGGTGCCCACCGAACCGGACTTGTGAGCGGAGGCGTCCCGCCGAAGACGGGCGCTCGTCCCCCAGAAGCCAGCCGCACCGTTGGCGTTCGATCAGCCCCCACGGCATCGCCGGCTCAGGTCTGGAGCGGCCCCACCACGTCGGCGACCTCGGCCAGATGGTCGGGCCAGTCGGCCGGCTCCCCGATCGGGACGGCGACGAACTTCGACGCCCCGACCTCGACGAACCGCTCGAGCAGCGGTGCCAGCGCGCCGACGCTCGGCGCGACCACGTCGGCGGGATCGACGTCGGGACGCCGCTTGGCCAGGAAGCCGGCCAGCACATCGGGGATGCCGTCGACCGCGTACGGCACGAGCGCGCCGAAGTGCTCCGGGTCGATGGACCGGTCGTGCTCGGCCGCGACCCGCTCGATCTCCGGGCGGCCGGCGGCCACGTCGGCGG
>CAZCJT010000282.1:0-4136 GCA_964498565.1 uncultured Acidimicrobiaceae bacterium | reverse complement strand
CCGACAGCCTCGGCGGCGACGGGCCCGAGGTGGTGCTCCAGGGCAGCTTCATCGACGCCCGCAGCTTCCACGTCGGCCGGCGCGACGCCGCGGTGGCGGGCGTGCCCGACCTCGGTGACGACGCCTACGTGGTGCACGCCGAAGACGGTGGACCGGCGACGCTGTACGTCCTCGACCGCTCCCGCGCCTTCGCACTGTGGCTGGCCCACCCGGCACCGCAGGAGGCCGAGGGCACCCTGGCCATCCTGGCCCGCCGCGTCCTGGCCAGCTGAGACCTACTCGTCGCCACCGCCGGCGGCCCGGGTCTTGATCTCGTCGACGACGCCGGCGTCGGCCAGGGTCGTCGTGTCGCCCAGGTCGCGCCCCTCGGCGACGTCGCGCAGCAGGCGGCGCATGATCTTGCCGGAGCGGGTCTTGGGCAGCTCGGGCACCAGCACCACGGTCTTGGGCTTGGCGATCGGGCCGATCTCCTGGGCGACGTGCTGGCGCAGCACCTCGCCGAGGTCCTCGACCTGGTCGACGTCGCCGCGCAGGATCACGTAGGCGATCGGGATCTGCCCGGTGGTGGGGTCGTTGGCGCCGACCACCGCGGCCTCGGCGACGGAGGGGTGCGACACCAGCGCCGACTCGATCTCCGTGGTGGAGAGCCGGTGGCCCGACACGTTCATCACGTCGTCGACCCGGCCGAGCACCCACAGGTACCCGTCCGGGTCGATCTTGGCGCCGTCACCGGCGAAGTACCGGCCCTCGAAGCGGGACCAGTAGGTGTCGACGTAGCGCTGCTCGTCGCCCCAGATGCCGCGCAGCATCGACGGCCACGGCTCGGTGATGGTGAGGTAACCACCGCCCACGGCGACCGGGTTGCCCTCGTCGTCCACCAGTTCGGCCGAGATGCCGGGCAGCGGGTGCGTGGCGGTGCCGGGCCGGGTGGTGGTGACGCCGGGGAGCGGGGCGATCATCATCCCGCCCGTCTCGGTCTGCCACCAGGTGTCCACGATCGGGCAGCGCTCGGCGCCGATGACCTCGTGGTACCAGATCCAGGCCTCGGGGTTGATCGGCTCCCCCACCGTGCCCAGCACCTTCAGCGACGACAGGTCGTGGCCGTCGACCTCGTGGCGGCCCCACTTCATGAACGTCCGGATGGCGGTCGGTGCCGTGTAGAACTTCGTCACCCCGTAGCGCTCCACCATGTCCCAGAGGCGGTCGTTGCCCGGGTGGTTGGGCACGCCCTCGTACATCACGCTGGTGACGCCGTTGGTGAGCGGGCCGTAGACGATGTAGCTGTGGCCGGTGACCCAGCCGATGTCGGCGGCGCACCAGTACACGTCGGTGTCGGCGTGGATGTCGAACACGTACTTGTGGGTGAAGGCGACCTGGGTGAGGTAGCCGCCCGTGGTGTGCATGATGCCCTTGGGCATGCCGGTCGTGCCCGAGGTGTACAGCAGGTAGAGCAGGTCCTCGCTGTCCATCGGCTCGGCCGGGCAGTCGGTGCTGGCGTCGGCGACCAGCTCGTGCCACCAGTGGTCGCGGCCCTCGATCATCTGCGGGTCGGTGCCGCACCGGTCGACGACGACCACGTGCTCGATGCTGGAGGTGTCGGCCAGGGCGACGTCGGCGGCCGGCTTGAGGGTGGACGGCTCGCCCCGGCGGTAGCCGGCGTCGGCGGTGATGAGCACCTTGGCCTGCGCGTCGTTGATGCGGTCGGCGAGGGCATTGGACGAGAACCCGCCGAACACCACCGAGTGCGGCGCACCGATGCGGGCACAGGCGAGCATGGCGATCGGCAGCTCGGGGATCATGGGCATGTACAGGCAGACCCGGTCGCCCTTGGCCACGCCGAGGTCCTTGAGCACGTTGGCGAAGCGGCACACCTCGTCCAGCAGCTGCGCGTAGGTGAAGGTGCGGGTGTCCCCCGGCTCGCCCTCCCAGTGGTACGCCACCTTGTCGCCGGCGCCGGCCTGCACGTGACGGTCGAGGCAGTTCTCCGACACGTTGAGGGTGCCACCGACGAACCACTTCGCGTGCGGGAGCTCCCACTCGAGGACGGTGTCGAAGTCCGTGCGCCACGTGAGCAGCTCCCGTGCCTGGCGGGCCCAGAAGGCGAGCCGGTCGGCGTCGGCCTCCTCGTACAGCGAGCGATCGCTCGTGAGCGCCTGGGCCTGGAACTCGGCGGACGGCGGGAAGGTGCGGGTCTCGGCCCCGAGGGCCTCGATGGCTGCTCCGGTCTGGCTCTCGGACATGGCGCAGGATCCCCCTGGATGCGTACGACGACGGTGCGGCGACCATAGTGCGGGGCGGTCCTCGCGGCGGTCGGCCAGGCTGGACGCATGACCTCCTCCACCGACGGATTCGACCTCGACCAGGTCGACCGCCTGCTCACGACCACCAAGCAGGTCCGCAAGCGGATGGACCTCGAGCGTGCCGTCCCGCGCCAGCTCCTCCTCGACTGCATCGACATCGCCCAGCACGCGCCGATGGGCGGCAACCGCGAGCGCAACCGCTGGCTCGTCGTGGACGACCCGGAGCTGAAGGCGGCCATCGCGCCGCTGTACCAGGACGTCGGTCGCCCGTACCTGGCGGCGAACGCGGCCGGGCCCAGCGACCCCCAGCAGCAGCGGGTGATCGACTCGGCGACCTTTCTGGTCGACCACATCGCGGAGGTCCCGGCCATGGTCATCGCGCTGCGGCTCGACCGGCTGCCTGAGGGTGCCAGCAACGCCGAGGTCGCCGGCTACCACGGCTCCGTCGCCCCGGGCGTGTGGAGCTTCCAGCTGGCCGCCCGGGCGCGCGGGCTCGGCTCGGCGTGGACCACCTTCCACCTGGTCCACGAGCAGGCGGTGGCCGAGATGCTCGGCATCCCCGAGTCCGTCACCCAGGTCGCCCTGCTGCCGGTCGGGTTCTACACCGGCACCTCGTTCACCCCCGCCGCACGCCGGCCGGCGAGCGAGATCACCTACTTCAACCGCTGGAAGGAGACGACGTGATCAGCGGTCTTCACCCGTCGAGGCGGCGCAGCAGCGTCCGTGGCGCCTTGATCCGGTAGCTCTGCTCGATGACGTCGGCGAGGAGGTCCTCGTCGACGGCGTCGAGCCGGACCAGCATCGCCCCGTGCCCGTGGTAGTGGGCCTGGTCGAACAGGGCACCGTCGGAGGTCTCGATCCAGGCCCGCTTCTCGGCCACGTCGACGAAGACCACCAGGACGTCGCCCTCGACCTCGGGGCCCTTGCGATCCCGCTCGTCCTCACCCCAGAGGCGGCAGAACGACTTGCCCCGGACCTTCAGCGCCGGCGTGCCGTACGACGTCGACACCTCGACGTCGGGCAGCCCCGAGCCGATGCGGATCACGTCCTCGAAGTCCACGGCCCGCAACGGTACCCGCCGAACCGGCCGATCTGGCCGGGTCGACCCAGGCGCCGTCGCTCTGGTCCAGACTGTCGTGATGACGCTGCGCGTGGTGGGGAGCGGACTCGGCCGCACGGGGACCAAGTCCCTCAAGGAGGCCCTCGAGCTGCTGCTCGGGGCGCCCTGCTACCACATGATGGAGTGCTTCGGCCGACCCGATGACCCGCCCCGTTGGACCGCGGCCATGCGAGGCGAGGACGTGGATTGGGACGATCTCTTCGCCGGCTACGCGGCCACGGTGGACTGGCCGTCCGCTGCGTGCTGGAAGGAGCTGGCTGCCGCCTACCCGGACGCCGTGATACTCCACTCCGAGCGCCCCGCCGAGGACTGGTTCCGCTCCGCCGACCGCACGATCTTCGAGGGCTTCAAGAAGCCTCGTGACGAGTGGGACCCGCCCGGCGCCAACGCGTGGTGGGACATGGCGGTCACGATGTTCGAGGACCGGTTCACCCCGGGCTTCCTCGAACGCGACACCGCCGTCGCGGCGGTGGAGGCGTGGAACGCCGACGTGCGGGCCACGGCGCCGGCTGACCGGCTGGTGATCTGGCAGACGGGCGACGGGTGGGAGCCGATCTGCGACGCGCTCGGGCTGCCGGTGCCGGACGAGGCGTTCCCGCACACCAACACCACCGAGCAGTTCCGTGAGGGCGCCGGGCTCGACTGAGAGCCCGGCCGCCCCGCGTCAGGCGGAGGCTCGGAGCCTGCCGTCGGACCCGGGGGCGGGGACGTCGGCG
>CAZCJT010000281.1:0-4180 GCA_964498565.1 uncultured Acidimicrobiaceae bacterium | reverse complement strand
CCCCGCCTGTTCGCCGCCGTCGTCGCTGCCGCGGTCGACGGCGCCTGCGACATCCCGCTCACCGTGAAGATGCGGGTGGGCCTGGACGACGAGCACCGCACGTGGCTGGTCGCCGGCAGGCTGGCCGAGGACGCCGGGGCCGCGGCCGTGGCGGTGCACGCGCGCACGGCCGAGCAGCTGTACTCGGGCGTCGCCGACTGGTCCACGATCACGGAGCTGAAGCAGACGGTCACCGCCATCCCCGTGCTCGGCAACGGCGACATCTGGGAGGCCGCCGACGCGGTGGAGATGATGCGCACCACCGGCTGCGATGGCGTCGTCATCGGGCGGGGCTGCCTCGGCCGGCCGTGGCTGTTCCGCGACCTCGTCGCCGCCTTCGCCGGTGCGCCGGTGCCGGCACCGCCATCGCTCGGCGAGATCGTCGAGATGGTCCGCACGCACGGCGAGATGCTGGCCGAGTGGTTCGGTGAGGAGTCCGGGATGAAGGAGCTCCGCAAGCACACGGGCTGGTACCTGCAGGGCTTCCCCGTCGGCCGGCCGCTGCGGGCCTCGCTGCGCTCCATGTCGACGCTGGCCGAGCTCGACGCCCTCCTCGACCAGCTCGACCCCGCGCTGCCGTTCCCCCGGTCGGCCATGCGCATGCAGCGCGGCCACACGACCGGTCCCCGTCCGGTGAAGCTGCCGGAGGGCTGGCTCGACGACCCCGACGCGCTCGAGCCCCCGAGCCGTCTGGCCGACCTCGCCGTCTCCGGTGGCTGACCTGCAGGTGGTGCTGGCGTCGGGATCGCCCCGCCGCCTCGAGCTGTTGCGCAGGCTGGGCCTGGAGCCGGTGGTGCGGGCCGCCGACATCGACGAGACACCACACGCCGGCGAGGCGCCGTCCCGCACCGTGGCCCGGCTGGCCCGGACCAAGGCACACGCCATCGAGCGCGCCGCCGGCGACCTCGTGATCGCGGCGGACACCGAGGTGGTGCTGGACGACGGCGTGCTGGGCAAGCCGGACGGAGCGCCTGGCGCCGCCGCCATGCTGCGATCGCTGTCGGGCCGGGCCCACCGGGTGATCACCGCCGTGCACGTGCTGCACGGTTCCGCCGAGGCCGCGGCGGTCGAGAAGACCACCGTGCACGTGCGCTTCCTGAGCGACGCCGAGATCGATGCCTACGTCGCCACCGGCGAGCCGTTCGGCAAGGCCGGCGCCTACGCCATCCAGGGCGCAGGCGGAATGTTCGTGGCGCGGATCGAGGGCAGCGACACCAACGTCGTCGGGCTGCCTTTGGCCACGGTGGTGCGCCTGGCCGCCGACGTGGGGGTCACCCTCCTGCCTTCGCTGATCCGATCCTGACCGGGTCTGGTCGATCCGGGACCAGCGAACCGGTGTGGATCAGCCGACGCCGACGGGCTTTCGAAGCTCGTCGGGCTCGCCCGGGTCGTCGCCCGTCGTCGACGTGGTCCCCAGCTCGGCCATGGCCGCGGCGAGCTGGGCATCGTGGTCGGGAGCGCCCTCGACGTGCAGCCGGGGCAGCACGCGGTCGATCCAGCGCGGGATCCACCAGTTGCGCTCCCCGAGCAGCTCCATCGTGGCCGGGACGAGCAGCATGCGGACGAGCGTGGCGTCGAGCAGCACGGCCATGCCCAGCCCGGTGCCGAACACCTTGATGATGCGAGCGTCCTCCAACAGGAAGCTGCCGAACACCACCACCATGATCGCGGCGGCGGCGCTGATGACCCGGGCCGTGGCGGCGAGGCCGTCGGCGACCGAGTTGCGGGGGTCGCCGGAGCGCTCGTACTCCTCCTTGATGCGGGACAGGAGGAACACCTCGTAGTCCATCGAGAGGCCGAAGACGATGGCGAACATCATCATGGGGATGAAGGGCTCGATCGGTGCCGGCTCGATGCCGGTGAGATCGCCCAGCCACCCCCACTGGAAGATGGCGACGACGATCCCGTAGGCGCCGGCGATCGACAACATGTTGAGGATGACCGCCTTCAGCGGCACGAGCAGCGAGCGGAACACGGCCATCAGCAGGATGAACGACATGGTGAGCACCACGCCGAAGAACAGGAAGCTGCGACCGCCCAGGTACTCGGAGAAGTCGACCGACACGGCGACGAACCCGGTGACCGACACGTCGGGCGCGCCAGCCGACGTGGCTGCCGGGATGACCTCGTCCCGGAGCCGGTGGATGAGCTCCTCGGTCGCCTCGTCCTGCGGCGCGCTCGTGGGGATCACCCGGGCGAGCACCGCTTCGGGAGCCTCGAAGTCGTTCGGGAACGCCGGGGTGACGGAGGCGATGCCGGGGTCGGCCGCGATGGCATCCACGATCTCCTGGAAGGCGGGCACCCCCTCGGGACCGTCGATCTCGGCGGCCACGATCAGTGGGCCGTTGAAGCCGGGGCCGAAGCCCTCGCTGAGCAGGTCGTAGGCCTGGCGGGTGGTCGTCTCCTCCGCGTGGTTCCCCTCGTCGGAGAAGCCGAGGCGGATGCCCAGCAACGGGATCGCGAGGACGAGCAGGAGCAGCGTCCCACCGATGGCGAAGGGCCACGGGTGCCGCTGGATGAGGTGGCTCCACCGGTACCAGCCGCTCTCGCGCACCGGCTTCGGCGGGCGGCGGGTGACCTCGCGGCGCAGCGCAGGCACGAACGAGCCGACCACCAGAACGACGACCGCCAGGGGGACGGCCGCGAGCAGGACGGGCATGCCGAGGCCGGCACCGAGGAGCGCGACGGCGACCAACGCGGCGGCCACGAGCCCTCGCCAACGGGTCATCTCGACGTTGCGCTGCGAGAAGCCGAGCAGCGCGGGGAGCAGGGTGGTGGAGGCGATCATCGTCACGGCGACCGTGATGGCGGCGGCGACGCCCATCCCGGCGACGAACTCGAGACCGATGAGCAGCAGGCCCAGCAGCGACACGACGACCGTGATGCCGGCGAACACGACGGCCCGGCCGGCGGTGTCGATCGCCGCCATCGTCGCCAGCTGCGGGTCGTGGTCGCGGTGCAGGTGCTCGCGGAACCTCGTCACGATGAACAGCGCGTAGTCGATGCCCACACCGAGGCCGATCATGGCGCCGAGCTGGAGGGCGAAGTCGGGGATGCCGATCACGTTGGACACGAGGTTGGTGGCCGTCAGCCCGAGCCCGACGCCGGCCAGGGCGACCGCGATGGGGAGGCCCATGGCGAGCACCGACCCGAAGGACACGATGAGGACGACGATGGCGAATGCCAGCCCGATCAGCTCGGACTGGGGCGGCTCGAAGCCGGCGAGGACCTCCCCGCCGATCTCGATGCGCAGGCCGTCGATCCGGTCCTCCAGCTCCTCGGCCTGCTCGAGGATCTCGACACCGATGTCACCGGACTCGGTGAAGCCGATCTCCTCCCCCAGCTCGACCCGGGCGAACGCGACCTTGCCCGCCAGCTCACCCTGCTCGGAGATCTGGCCGAACCCCTCGGGTGCGTAGGGGCTCGTGACGGTCACGGCCTCGATGTCGTCGGTGGAGGCGAACAGCTCTTCCATCGCGGCGCGGACCTCGGGGTCCTCGACGCCCTGGTCGGCCTGGAACACGATGGAGCCGGCCGCGCCGGCGCCGAGCCCATCGAAGTGCTCCTCGAGGATCTCGAACCCATCTCGGCTCTCGGACTCCGGAGCCTCGGGGGCCCCGTCGAAGTCGGAACCGATGATGCCGACGGCGACCCCGGCCACCAGGACGGTCGCGACCCAAGCCGCGGCGACGATGCGGCGGTGCACGAAGCACCACCGGGCGAGCTGCATGTACACGCGTTCCTCCTGTGGACCGTTGGGCGAAGCCTAGGAGTGGTCCGGTGCCCCCCTGCCATCGCGCCGCCCCGATGGAGATGTGACTTTCGTCCCGAACCCGGCCATGGACGACCGCTCGTGCTCCAGGAGCCACTCCTTGCGGTGCGGGCCTCCGCCGTATCCGCCGACGGTCCCGTCGCTGCGGACGACGCGGTGGCACGGCACCAACACCCACACGGGGTTGGCACCGTTCGCCGTGCCCACCGCCCGCACCGCGCCGGGGGCGCCGACGGCGGCGGCCACCTGCCCGTAGCTCCGCGTCTGGCCCGGAGGGATCGTCCGCAGGGCGGTCCACACCTTCTCCTGGAACGGCGTGCCGGTGGCCTCGACCGCCACGCCGTCGACTGCGCCGAGATCCCCGGCCAG
>CAZCJT010000280.1:0-4186 GCA_964498565.1 uncultured Acidimicrobiaceae bacterium | reverse complement strand
CGGTGACGATGTCGACACAGGTGTTCCCGTCGAGATCCTGGCTCAGGCCCGACCGCCAGTAGAGGCGGTAGGGGTAGGGCGGTCCGGCGTTGCCGCCGCTCTTTCCGTTGCCGCCCTCGTGCTCATGCCCCTCGTCAGTCGCGCGGCAGATGTAATCGTTCGGATTATTCGGGTCCGACACGCACTCCTCGATGTGCCAAGCGCTTGCCGGAGGAGCTACGGCGCTGAGCAGCACCACTGCCAACGCACATCCCAGCAACCGTCTCATGGCGGGCACGTCTCGGTAGGCACCGACCCGTCCTTCGTCACCGGGAGTGCGTCGATGACCCAGGCTGTTGAGTTCCTCCCCGAGACGCGCTGTTGATCAGACGCCGGCAACAGCCGAACGAAGCCCCTGACGGTGTCTGAAAACACAGCGGGCTCGTTGACGAGACCTGATGTGTCAAATCGAACCTCGCTGAAGATGCACTCCTGATTTCGTTGAAGGACCTCCGCCACGTCGGCCGTAACGGGAGTGGGATCGTCGCGATAGCCCTCAAAGGACCGTCTGGCAAGGTCGATCAATCCGTTCAACGCGACGCGTGATTGCGGCGGGCTGTAGATACTCTCCACCAGCTCGATCGTCGACTCGTCGACGATGCCGGCCTCGCGCGTGTGTTTGATCGCCTGTAACGAGATGCCATAGAGCTCGTCCAGCACCTGCTCCACGTACTCCTCGGTGATCTGGCTCTCCTCCTGCGGGATCACGTCGGGAGCGACGGTGCGGGGCTCGGTGGTCGTCGACGTGGAGGTGGCGGTCTCCTCCGGGATCGAGGTCACGGCGGCCTGGTCGCCGCTGTCGTCGTCATCCCCGCAGGCGCCGAGCAGCAGCCCGGCGACGAGCAGGGCGGTCAGGTGCCGCCGCATCGCCAGGAATGTAGCCACGCGCGACAACGCCTGAAAAGGTCCCTCGGTACCTTTCACCCCATGTGGGCCGAGCGGAGGGCGGGGTGAGTGGGGGCGGTGCAGGCCGGGCCTCTACCGTCGGCGGCGATGGCCACCAAGCGACCGAACAAGCAAGAGCGTCAGCGGCAGAACCGCCAGCAGCGGGATGCTCGCAAGGCGCGGTCGGTGCATGCCGGCGAGGCGACGGCGATCTCGCGGGGTGAACGGGAGTCGGCGGCGCAGCCGGTCACCACCTCACGGGCCTTCGGGAAGGCCCGCCCCGGCACGGAGGGAAGCGGCAAGGGAACCGCGGCGAAGGGCGGTCGAGGCAGTCGCTACACGATCCCGGGCCAGCGGGCGGTCGTCATGGCCTTTCTGTTCACGCTCGTGTCGGCCGTGACGCTGCTGGTCGCGCCCGTGCAGGTGCAGCGAGAGGTCGACATCGACGACCCGGTGCTGGAGGAGGTCGACGAGGACGACCAGGAGATCGACGAGGACGCGGGGACGGTCACCTACGTCGAGGACGCCAAGCTCCTCGACGAGGAGGGCCCGGCGGTGGCGGCCGGCGTGATGCTCACCCCCATCCTCATCACCGGAGCGGCGGTCTGGTTCACCAAGCGGCCGCAGCGATCGAACGTGTGGACCATGGCCATGATCGGCCTGGCGGCGTACATCTTCCTGTTCGCCGGCCCCTACGGCATCATCACGCTCCCGTCGCTGATCGCCCTCGGCGTCGGCGGGTTCCAGTCCCGCCGGGTCGAGTCCAAGGCCCGCCTCGAGGAACTGCGGGCGAAGAAGGCGTCGGCGGGGGAGGGCGACGTGATCGACGTCGACTCCACCGATTCGACAGAGCCCGTCGCCGGCGAGGACCACAGCTAGGGTCGCCCCGCCATCCCGACCCCCGCGCGAGGAGAACCCAAGATGTCGGAAGCCGCAGAGGCCGCACATGCCAAGTTCCAGAGCCTGATCGGCCAGGAGGGCGAGCCCGGCGAGTGGCTGCAGGTCACCCAGGAGATGATCAACCAGTTCGCCGACGTGACGATGGACCACCAGTTCATCCACGTCGATCCGGAGGCCGCGAAGAACACCCCCTTCGGCGGCACCATCGCCCACGGCTTCCTGACCTTGTCGCTCCTCGTGCCCCTCTCGTCCTCGATCAAGCAGGATCCCGACACGGTGAAGGGCGTGATCATGGGCGTGAACTACGGCTTCGACAAGATCCGCTTCATCGCACCCGTCCCGAGCGGCTCCCGCATCCGGGCCCGAGCAGTGCTGAAGGCGGCCGAGCTCAAGGGCAGCTCCGTGAACGCCACCCGCACGTACACGATCGAGATCGAGGGATCCGACAAGCCGGCCGTCATCGCCGAGTGGATCACCCGCCTCACCTACGGCTGAGGGCTGTCACCTCAGCCGCCGGAGGCGTAGGTGAACCGCAGACGGGCGACGTCGATGGACGCCCGCTCGAGCACCTCGACGGCTTGCGCCCCCGGCAGCTCGGGGGTCAGGCCGACCGGTTCGGCCATGGCGTAGAGCCGGACCTCGTAGCGGTGCGCGGCATCGTCGGGTGGCGGGCACGGGGGCTCCCAGCCGACGACGCCCCCGTCGCTGCGGGCGAGCAGCGCAGCCTCGGGTAGCCGAGCGAAATCGAGCTGCGCGGTGGTGGCCGGGAGGCCGGCGACGACCAGGTGCACGCGATCGGCGGCGTCGAGGTCGACGACGGCCACCGCCAGCTCGGCGGCGGCCACCGGTGCCCCGCTGAAGACGAGGACGGGCGCAGTGCCCGCACCGTCACACGTGAAGGCCGGGTCGATCGGCTCACCCTCGAGCACGTCCGGGCTCGTGACCCGCAGACCGACGACCTCGGCGGGCGGCTGGGTCGCCGGGACCTCGGACGGGGGCATCGTCGCCGTGGTGGGTTCGAGCGTGCGCCCGTCGTCGTTGCAGGCGCCGAGCACGAAGGCGGCGACCACCACGAGTCCGAGCGCGCGGGGACCGAGCGGCATCGTCGTCCGGGGCTGCTCAGTGCTTGGCGGCGGGCCGGCCGTTGGCGCCGCTGCGCTCGAGCAGCTCGGTGACGCCGGCGAGCGCGCCGGCCAGGCCGCCGAGCTCGGTGGGGACGATGATCTTCGTCGCCTGCCCGTCGCCCAGCTTCTGCAGTGTCTCGAGGTACTTGATGGCCAGCAGGTCGTTGGACGGGTTGCCGTCGTGGATCGCCTGGTACACCGAGCGGATGGCGGCCGCCTCGCCCTCGGCCACCGCGCTCTGGCGGTACTGCTCGGCCTCGGCGAACCTGCGGACCGCCTCGGCGCGGCCCTCGGCCTCGAGCACCTGCTTGGCCTTGATGCCCTCGGCCTCCAGGATGGCCGCGGCCTTGGCGCCCTCCGCGGAGGTGATGGCCGCCTCCCGCCGGCCCTGGGCCTCGGTGACCACGGCTCGGCGGGTTCGCTCCGCCTTCATCTGCTCGTGCATCGCAGACATGACGTCCGGGGGAGGGTCGATCCGCTGGATCTCGACGCGCACCACCCGGACACCCCACTTGTCGGTCGCATCGTCGAGGATCTCGCGCAGCGCGACGTTGATCTTGTCGCGGGAGGTCAGCGACTCGTCGAGCTGCATGTCCCCGATGACGTTGCGCAGGTTGGTCTGGGCCAGCTTGGTCACGGCCAGCATGAAGTTGGCGACGTTGTAGATGAGCCGCTGCGGGTCCGTGGGCTCGTAGTAGATGACGGCGTCGACCGAGACGGTCACGTTGTCGGAGGTGATGACCTCCTGGGGCGGCACGTCGACGACCTGCTCGCGCATGTCGACCACCCGCATGGTGTCGACCAGCGGGATGATGAGGCGGAGGCCGGGGTCGACGGTCTCCTTGTACTTGCCGAGGCGTTCGATGATGCCGCGCTGGTACGGCTTGACGATGCGGACGCCCGCCGCCACGTAGGCGAACAGGAAGAAGCCGAGGACGGCCAGGACGATGACGAGGGCCACTAGTGGGGCCTTTCCGGTGGTCGGATGGAGGCAGGGAGGCCGGTGGGGTAGACGATGACCCGGGTGCCGCGGACCTCCAGGACGGTCACGTGGGTCCCCGGTGCGAGCGGCCCGCCGTCGAGTGCCTCGGCCCGCCACTCCTCCCGGCCGATCCGCACGGAGCCGACCTCGTCGGGCCCGGCGGGCACCTCGGTGAGCACCACGCCGTGCTCACCGACGAGTCGGGTGGCGCCCACGCCCGGCGGGTTCTTCGCCGAGGCGTCGAGGCGGGCGGCCA
>CAZCJT010000279.1:0-4199 GCA_964498565.1 uncultured Acidimicrobiaceae bacterium | reverse complement strand
CCCCCGGCCGAGCACGTCGATGGCGGCCTCGCCCTGGGAGTGGAGTCGGTCGACCACCTCGGTGGCGGTGCGCTCGTCGCCGTCGAGCAGGGCGCGCAGGAGCCGGGCGGACGAGCGGCCCCACTCCCGACGTCCGGTGCGCACCGACGCCGGCGCCGGCTGGTCACGCTCGCGGGCGAAGGCCTCGACGTCCTCGACGGCCAGCTCGTAGCGGCCCCGGACCCGCACCGCGGTGAGCCGCCCTTCCCGCACCCACCGGTACGCGGTCTGGTAGTGCACGCCGAGCCGCCGGGCGGCCTCCTGGAGGTCGATGCGCTCGGCCATGGCGGCGCCATCGTACGGCGCTCGCAATGCGGGATGAACGCGGCAGAAACCCCTGACGGAACCGGGAGATCAGAAGCCGAGGTCGTCGAGGTCGGCGGGCCGACGCTGCCAGTCCTTGCGCACCACCACCTGCAGCTCGACGAAGGCGCCCTCCCGCAGCTGGGCCCGGACCTTGGACCCGACCTCCTTGAGCACGGCGCCCTTGTGGCCGATCACGATGCCCTTCTGGGAGTCGCGCTCGACCATGATCTCGACCCGGATGTAGGGCCAGTCGAGCTCGGTCACCCGGGTGGCGATGGAGTGGGGCAGCTCGTCGCGGGTCACGGCCAGCAGCTGCTCCCGCACCAGCTCGGCGACCCAGGTGGCGTCCGGCTGGTCGGACGTCATGTCGTCGGGGTAGTACTGCGGTCCCTCGGGCATGCGCCCGACCAGGTGCTGCACGAGCGCATCCACGCCCTCGCCGGTGCGGGCCGAGATCGGGAAGTAGGCCTCCAGGCCGAACTCCGATGCCGCCGTCAGCTGGGCCAGCACCTGCTCGGGGCTGGCCCGGTCGACCTTGTTGACCACCAGCACCGCATCAGAGGGGACCTTGGCCGCGATGAACCGGTCGCCGCGCCCGATGGGCATGGTGGCGTCGACCAGCAGGCACACCACGTCGACATCGCGCACTGCGCTGGTGGCGGTCGCGTTGAGGCGGTCGCCGAGCGGCGTCTGGGGCTTGTGGATGCCCGGGGTGTCGACGAAGACCACCTGCACGGGACCACCCCGCTCCGGGGGCAGGTTGAGCACGCCGCGGATCTGCGAGCGGGTGGTCTGCACCTTGTCGGAGACGATCGAGACCTTCTCCCCCAGGATCTGGTTGAGCAGCGTCGACTTGCCGACATTCGGCCGGCCCACGAACGTGACGAAGCCCGACCTCATCTCGACCGCTCCGAGCCGGTCTCCACGGGTGCCTCGGCCGGCACGTCGATGCGGTCGATGCGCACCAGGCCGATGCGGCGGCCCTGGACGCGCGTCGCGGTGAGCCGGAGCGAGTCGATGTCGACGGACTCGCCGTTGGCCGGCACGTGGCCGAGCCAGCTGAAGAGCAGCCCGCCCACCGTGTCCCAGTCGCCCTCGGGCAGGTCGGCGCCGAGGAGGTCGTTCACCTCGTCGAGCGGCATGCGGGCGTTGACGCGGTACGCGCCGCCCGGCAGCGGCTCGGCCATGGGTTCCTCCACGTCGAACTCGTCCACGATCTCGCCCACCAGCTCCTCGATCAGGTCCTCCAGGGTCACCAGCCCCGCCACGCCGCCGTACTCGTCGACGACGACGGCCATGTGGAACTGCTCGGCCTGCATCTGGGGCAGCAGGATCGACACCCGCTGCTGCTCGGGCACGAACCGGGCCGGGCGCACGTGGCCACCGACGGGGTCGTCGCCGGTGCCGTCGCGCTCGGCGCGCATGAGGTCCTTGGCGTAGGCGAGACCGACGACGTCGTCGATGCCGGTCCCGATGACCGGGATGCGGCTGAAGCCGTTGAGGATGATGACCTCCATCACGTCGCTGACCCGCCAGCTGGACTCGACGGTGACCATGTCGAGCCGGGGGACCATGACCTCGCGGACGATGGTGTCCCCGAACTCGATGATGGACTCGATGAGGGCCTGCTCCTCCTCCTCGATGGCCTCGGCCTCCACCGCCACCTCGGCGAAGGCGAGCAGCTCCTCCTCGGAGACCGACGGCCGCTCGTGCGCATCGTCGGCACCCGACTGGCGGCGGATCCGGCGGCCGAGCCCCTCGGCGACGAGCGGCAGCAGCGGCAGGCGGGTCACGAGGCGGCCGATCGGGGCGACCCGGTGCCCGATGGCGTCGGTGCGCTCCAGTGCCACCGTCTTGGCGACCCCCTCGACGAGCGCGGCCACCAGCACCGTCGCGGCGACGATCGCGATCCACGCCGGGCCCCGGGGTGAGTACCGCTCGGCGTGGGCGACGACGGCCACCACGGCGCCGATCTGGGCCATGTGGCGGACCATGACGAGGACGGCGAGGTTGGTCTGGCGTCGGGTCAGCAGCTCGATCAGGTCGCGGGCGCGGTGGGCGCCCTCGTCGACCAGCATCGCCACCCGCGCTCGGCTCGTGTGGGCCAGGACCGTCTCGCACAGGGCGAGCACCACCACGACGAGCTGCAGCGCCACGACGACGGCGACGGTGATGGGCAGGCTCACGGGCGGGTGTGGAAGGCAGCCAGGTGGGCCTGCTCCTTGGCCTGCATGGCGGCGGTCTCGTCCGGTTCGGCGTGGTCGTGGCCGAGCACGTGCAGGATCCCGTGCACGACGAGCAGGGCGATCTCGTCGTCGACGGTGCCGTCGTGCTGGGGCTGGCCGGCGTGCTCGGCGGCCTGCTCGGCAGCGATCGACGGGCACACGACGACGTCACCGAGCAGCGTCGGCACCTCGTCGATGTCCTCGGGCGGCCGGTCCGGACCGCTGGTGCCGTTGTCGGGCCAGCGGCCCTGCTCCAGGCCCTCGTCATCGATGGGGAAGGCCAGCACGTCGGTGGGCCCCGACGCGCCCATGTGGCGCTCGTTCAGCTCGGCCATCGTGGTCCGGTCCACGAACAGCACGCTCAGCTCGCTGTTGGTGCGCACGCCTTCGGCGGCGAGGACCCGCTCGGCGAGGCGCACCCAACGGGCCACGTCGACGGGCTCGTCATCCTGCTCGTCGACCCCGAAGACGCTGGCGGGCATCAGGAAGATCGCCCCCCGGGCGGCGGGGTGGGCACGTTGCGGTCGTAGGCGTTGACGATGTCCTGCACGATGCGGTGGCGCACGACGTCGCGGGCGCCGAGGTGGACGAAGGAGAGCCCCTCGATGTCGGAGAGGATCCGCTCCAGCCCGGCGAGCCCGGACTTCCCGCCCTGCACGTCGACCTGGGAGGTGTCGCCGGTGACGACCACCTTGGACCCGAAGCCGATGCGGGTGAGGAACATCTTCATCTGCTCCGCCGTGGCGTTCTGGGCCTCGTCCAGGATGATGAAGCTGGCATTGAGCGTGCGGCCCCTCATGAACGCGAGGGGTGCTACTTCCACTACGTTCCGTTCCATCAGGCGCTGGGCGCCCTCCGGGTCGACCATGTCGTACAGGGCGTCGTAGAGCGGGCGCAGGTACGGGTCGATCTTGGCCATGAGGTCGCCCGGCAGGAACCCGAGCCGCTCCCCGGCCTCGACCGCCGGCCGGGTGAGGATGATGCGCTCGACCTCGTTGCGGTGCAGGGCCTGGACGGCCATGGCCACGGCGAGCCACGACTTGCCGGTGCCGGCGGGGCCGAGGCCGAAGGTGATGACGTTGTCGCGGATGGCCTCGATGTAGCGGCGCTGGCCGGCGGTCTTGGGCCGCACGGCATTGCCCTTGGCCGACCGGAGGATCTCGGTGGCCATCAGCTCGGAGGGCCGCTCGTCGTGGATCACCATGTCGATGGCCCGCTGCACGCCCTCGGCGTCGAGCACCTGGCCGGACGCGACCAGCAGCACCAGCTCCTCGAACACCTTGCCGGCGGCGCCGGCTTCGGGGCCCACGACGGCGATCTCGTTCCCCCGGGCGTGGATGGCCGTGTCAGGGAACGCGCGCTCGACGAGGCGGAGCAGCTCGTCCCGCTGGCCGAGCAGGCCCGCCATCAGGTGGTTGCCGGGGACGTTGACGACGACTTGGGTGTCCGACACGATCAGCCGGAGCCTACCGGCACCCGACCCCGCGGAGACCCAGTGCACGACGACGACGGCGCCGAACTCCCCCGCTCGTTCGCCGCGGCCGCCGGCGGGGTCCTCGGGGGCACGGACGCCCTGGCTCGTTCGCTCGAGCGGTGGGCCGCAGACGCCATGGTCGACGAGGCGGCCCG
>CAZCJT010000278.1:0-4200 GCA_964498565.1 uncultured Acidimicrobiaceae bacterium | reverse complement strand
CACCAGGATCCCGGCCGCCAGCACCACGCCGGCGACCACCGACCGGGGCCGGTCGGTGCGACGGTCGCGCACGAGGGCGAGGGCGGCCGCGGCGGGGTTCACGGTGGCCAGGAAGCCGAGGATGGCGAGGGTCACGGTCGCAGGTCCTTGCAGGTGGGGATCACGGGAGGACGGGCAGTGAGAGGAGTAGGCCGGAGGCGGCGTGCTGCTGGTCGTCCATGCGGGTGAGGTCGTCGTAGAACCACGCGCCGGCCTCCTCGCCGGAGACGTCGTCGCCCGGCTCGACCTGGCGCTCGGCGAGCCGACCGGCGCCGCAGGCGAGCGCCTCCTCGACCGGTGCCTCGAGGTCGGCCAGGCGGGGGTCGGTGACGGTGAGGGGTCGCAATGCACCCAGCCCCTCGAGCCACGTGCCGACGCCACCGCCCCGCGGCGCCGGCCCGTGCGTGATCGAGCCGTAGGCCGAAC
This sequence comes from uncultured Acidimicrobiaceae bacterium, assembly GCA_964498565.1. GTDB lineage: Bacteria > Actinomycetota > Acidimicrobiia > Acidimicrobiales > Salinilacustritrichaceae > Salinilacustrithrix. Next base: position 3,735 of record CAZCJT010000278.1, on the reverse strand, counting down.
CCCGCTGGGCGTCGAAGCGGACGATCATCGCGAAGCGCTCCAGCAGGCGTCGGGCGTAGGTGACGTGCACGTCGGACAGGCCCCACTCGGCCATCTCGCCGAGGGAGTACGCCGCCCACTGGTCCGGCCACGGCCGGGGGTAGATCCCCTCGTCGAGGTCCCGGGACGTGGCCAGGTGGTCCAGGGTGCGCAGCGCCGGTTCCTCGTAGCCCAGCTCCGGGAAGGCCTCGTGCAGCAGTGCCATGCCCCACAGCGCCTCGCCGGTGGCGAACACCGACGTCTTGTCCGGGACCGGGCGACCACCGCCCAGGTCGTACAGCTCCAGCATGGACCCGTCGTCGCGCTGCTGCTCGAGGAGGAAGGTGCCCAGGCGCTGCATCGTCTCGTCGTGCTGGGGGTCCGACGTCGCCAGCCGGCGCTGGGCCAGCGAGACGAGCAGCAGCGACGACGCACCCAGCTTGGCCAGGCCGGCGTCGGCGAACGCCAGCCCCCCGCCGCCGGTCTCCTCGAGGCGCTCCAACATCCAGCCCAGGCCCCGCTCGGCCGGGTCGAGGTACCGCACCTCCCCGCCCCGCACCTGCTGGTAGAGGCTCATGGTCACCCCGGCGTGGCGCACGAGGTTGTAGTCGGCGCTCGACTCCAGCCGGTCGCGGTGGAAGTCGTACAGGTAGCGGCCGTCGTCGTCCTGGTTGCGCACGATCCAGTCGGCGGCCTGCGTGGCGGCGAGCCGGGCCTCGGAGCGGGCGATGGGCGGGCACACCTCCGGTGCCCACAGCGTGAGGCGCATGACGGCGGCCCCGACGGCCCACGTCACCAGCGCCCGACCGGTGCGGCTCCGGACGTTCACGCGCGCACCCGGCGCACGGCGTGGACGACGGCGGCGAAGGGGAACACGAGGGGCAGCCTGCTCCACAGGAGCCACCGGGCGGCGCCGCCGGTGAGCACCGTGCCGTCCCGGTCGGTGACGGCCAGCTCGGCACCGGGCCGTTCCTGCACGTCGAAGCGGGCCAACCAGTCGAGGCGGCGCACCCAGGTCGCGTCGTCGGTGACGACCGTGCGGTCCCGGGTCGACGGCGTGGCCCAGATCGCCAGGCCCGCGATGGCCGCCAGGCTGAACACCTCGACCGACGCCGACAGCTCGATCGACAGGTGGAAGAAGATCGCGACCCAGATGGCGGCCAGGCGCGTGCGTCCGAACCAGATCGCGATGCCGATGAACAGCTCCATGGCCACGGCGATCGGCGACGTGATGGTGTGCAGCCAGCGAGTGGTCACGACGGACACGACGGCGTCGGCGAGTGGTTCGGGCACACGCTCGTGGACGAGGTGCTGGTGGCGGACGGCCCGGTCCCACAGGACGAGCCCACCCGACCAGTCCGGGTCGACCAGCTTGGAGAACCCCGACGCCAGGTACACGCTGGCGGCCAGGGCCCGGAGCAGCCACAGCGGCCAGACGGAGGAGAGGTCGTCGCCGGGCGCGCCCACCGCGCTGCCGCTGCCCCGACGCCGACGGCGGGCATCGAGCGACAGCACGCGCCCGCTGTCGGCGAGGGCGACGGCTGCGAGCAGGAACAGCAGGAACGCCCGGTTGTGCCGGAAGTGGTGCTGGGACAGGAAGAGGTTGCCGGCCACGCACAGCCAGGTGATCGGGGCCACGAACCGGGTGCGCCAGCCGAGCGACAGGGCGATGGCCGCCAGCGCGCCGGTCCAGACCAGCACCACCTGCGCGACGCCGGGGACCTCGGGGACGAACCCCCACCACGGCGTGTTGAACGACTCGTCGTAGGTCTGGCCGTCGAGGGTGCCGGACACGAACGGCCACAGGTGGACGAGGACGACCGGCCCGAGGACCAGGCGCAGCACCGCGAAGGAGCGGACCGAGGCCGGCCGGTCGAACACGTCGTCGACCCAGCGCGACGCGACACGCGCCCCGTCCTGGCGCCGGTCGACCAGCGATCCCATGGCTTCGGTCACCGGGCCTCCTCCCGCGTGTGGCTGCGCAGGACGCGCACCTCGGGGCCCCGGGTGTTGCGGTAGGCCTCGGTCGTCGCCTCCAGGTAGAGGGTCTCGTCGTCGTCCGGCGTGTGGTCGGCCACCCAGTCCAGCGCCTCGTCCAGGAAGTCGAGTGACGCGCCCACCCCCGAGTACGCGTGGCGCATGGTGGCCGGCCGTTCGAGCACGCCCCAGTCGACCAGCTCGTCCCACTCGTACCCGCCGGGCCACGGCTGCTCGATCGGCACGCGGCGCCCGTCGGAGGTCACCCGGACGATGTCGGCCCGCCACGTCGAGGACTCGTTGAAGGGCTGGAAGGCGAAGAACTTGTGCGGGTCGTCGTAGCCCCGGACCAGCAGCGCACCGTGGCCGACGAGCACGACCACCACGAACCCCCGCACCAGCCTCGCCCGCCAGCGCGGTCGCACGATCCGATCGGATCCGTCGGCGCCTGCCCGCGGCGCGCCCTGCTCCACGCCCGACGAGTGTGGCGCGTCGGCGGCGGGCCGTGCGGGCATCGGTAGGGTCCGGCCGTGGCCGCCGACCAGCCGTCAGCACCCGCCGCCGACCTCCCCTGGTGGAAGACCGCCGTCGTCTACCAGGTGTACCCGCGGTCCTTCGCCGATGCCGACGGTGACGGCGTGGGCGACCTGCCGGGGATCCTCTCCCGGGTCGACCACCTCGCCGATCTCGGCGTCGACTGCGTCTGGATGTCGCCGTTCTACGAGTCGCCGATGCGGGACAACGGCTACGACGTCAGCGACCACTGCACCGTCGATCCGGTGTTCGGCACCCTGGAGGACTTCGACGCCCTGATCGCCGCTCTGCACGAGCGCAGCATCCGGCTGATCGTCGACTTCGTGCCCAACCACGTGTCCTCGGACCACCCGTGGTTCGTCGAGGCGGTGTCCGATCCCAGCTCCGACCGGCGGGACTGGTTCATCTGGGCCGACCCCGCACCTGACGGCGGCCCGCCGTTCAACTGGACGGCAGCGTTCACGAAGGAGTCGGCCTGGGCCCTCGACCCGCGGTCGGGCCAGTACTACCTGCACCTCTTCCTGCCCGACCAGCCCGACCTGAACTGGGCCAACCCGGCCGTCGAGGCGGCCCAGCACGACGTCCTGCGCTTCTGGCTCGAACGCGGCGTCGACGGCTTCCGGGTCGACGTCATCAACGCCATCGGCAAGGACCCGACGCCCCACGACGTCCCCGAGCGCATGGTCGGCATCGACCACGTGGTGCTCACGCACCACGACACGGCGATGCCACTCATCCGGCGCATGCGCGAGCTCGTCGACCCGCCGGGCGTGGATCGCCTGCTGGTGGGCGAGGTGGTCACCGGTGACCTGGAGCAGCAGGCCTCGTACTGCGGGGACGGCGACGGCGTCAGCTGCACCGTGAACTTCGTGTCCGTCGGCGCGGGCTGGGACCGCGACGCGTGGCACCTGCTGATCGCCGGGATGGAGGACGCCTACGCCGACCACGACGCGGCCTGGCCCTCCTACGTGCTGTCGAACCACGACAACCCGCGGCACCGCACCCGCTACGGCGGCAGCGAGGCCCGGGCGCGGTCGGCGGCCGTCCTCCTGCTGACGGTCCGCGGGACGCCGTTCCTGTACCAGGGCGAGGAGCTCGGGCTGGAGGACGCCGTCATCCCGGCCGGCACGGAGGTCGATCCCGGCGGGCGCGACGGCTGCCGAGCGCCCATCCCGTGGACGGTCGAGGCCCCCCACGGGTGGGGTG
>CAZCJT010000277.1:0-4208 GCA_964498565.1 uncultured Acidimicrobiaceae bacterium | reverse complement strand
GACCCGCGGCGGGTGCGTAGCGAGGAGCTGGCCGCCGTCCCGGTGCTCGGCACGTGGGTCGGCGGTCGGGCCGTCGGAACACAGCTCGGGGAGGGCGCCAGACCGGCCGCCGCAGCCGCCCGTTGGACCTGGGTCGGTCCCCGTGGGCGCTGAGCGCAAATGACCGTCGCCGCCCCTTGACTCACCGCAGAGCGCTGGACAAGGCGGAGTACCCGTCGTCGACCGCAGCCTCGGAGTTCCCGCACCGGTCTCAGTGGTCGGGGTGTGGGACCTCGATCACGTCGAGTCGCTCGATGCCGGAGAAGTCATCCGGGTTGCAGGTGTGGACGGGGAGCCCGGCCGCGATGGCGACGGCGGCGATCATCGCGTCGTAGGCCCGCGCCGTCGGTTTGCGCCCAGCGCCACGGAGGGACGCGGCGACCTGTCCGAAGCTGCGGGCCGCCGCCGCGTCGAAGGGCAGCGGGTCGAAGTCGGCCTCTGCCTGTTGGACGTGCGTCTGCCGGGCGGACCGTTCCGCATCGGTCGTGGCGACCAGCGGTCCCACCGAGAGCTCGGCGAGCGTGATCGCGGTGATGAGCGGTTCGGTGGGGAGGGCGCTGGCCGGCTCGATCCGTGCGAGGAGGATGAGCGTGCTGGTGTCGAGGATCCCCCGGGCCACGTCAGAGCCCCGCGTCGATGACGGCGTCGATGTCGTTGCGCAGGGCGGCGGGGTCGACGTCGGGGAGTCGTGCCCATCGCTTGCGAAGCTCGTCGAGGGGTACGGGCTCCCGACGGATGGGCGAGAGCTCGGCGACGGGCTTGCCGGAACGGGTGATGATCAGCCGTTCGCCCCGTTGGGCGCGGTCGACGACCTCTCCACCGTGGTTCCGGAGGTCCCGGATGGAGACGTCGGCCACGTTCGGACGGTATCACGCGTGATACAACATCGGTCAGCCGTGCTAGGTCGCAGCGCCGGCGGAGCCATCGCGGTGAGCCGTCCCACACCGGACAACACCATCCCGGGCTCACCCATCCGTCGCACCGCGCGGTCGAGCAGGGCGGCAGTTGTGCCGGTCGTCGTCGTCGGGCCACGTCGCTCAGGACGTCGAAATGAGGCCCTCGTGCAACCGGGGCGCGCCGGTGACCCGGCCTGGGGTGGCCGGGTCAGCTGGGCGTCTTGGCGGTGGGTTGGTCCGGCGCTCGGGGTCGGCCGGTCCAGGTCGCGCCGTGGCGATCGGTTGCCACCCACCTGCCGTGGATCACGGAGAGGGTCCAGCCGTACTCGTGGAGGAGCCGGTGGTGGAACCGACAGAGCAGCGCGCCGTTCGACGTGTTGGTCGGTCCGCCGTGCTCTCGGTGGTGGAGGTGGTGGACGTCGCAGTGCCGGGGTGGCCGGGTGCAGGACGGGAACACGCAGTGCCGGTCCCGGGCGGCGATCGCCCGCCGTTGCCGGGCGGTCCAGCGTTCGGCGTCGTCGTTGGCGTCGAGCAGGTGACCCTTGCCGTCGAAGAGCACGGCGACCATCGCGGTGTCGCACAGCAACCGCTCGGCCGCCTCCTTGCTCATGCGCCAGCCGTCGCCGCGCAGGATCAGGTCGTCCAGGTCGTCGAGGTCGCGCAGGCTGGCGAGGCTGCGCAGGTCGATGTGGACGTTCACCCGCACGCCGGAGCGGGCCCGGGTGCGGCGGCGGGCTCGCCGGCGGCGGCACTGCTCGGCTCGGCGGAGCCGACGGCGGACCGCTTCCAATCGTTCGAGCGGATCGGCCAGGTCCAGACCTTCGTCGGCGAGGGCTTCGTCGAGGGTGTCGGTGGGTGCCCAGCCGTCGAAGGGGTCATCGGCCTCGATGTCCTCCCACTCCGACAGGTCCTCGTCGCTGCTACCCGTGCTCCAGCGGTTGTCGTCAGGGTCGAGTGAGGCTCGGCAGAGGTCGTCGAGGGCGTCGGCGCGGCGTTCACCGAGGCTGCGTTGGTAGGGGGCGTCGGTGGGGTCGGGGTCGTCGGTCCACGCGTCGAGGGCGGTGGCCACGTTCAGGAACGCGGACGGGGACAGGTCCGCGTGGACCTCGCCGCCGCCGAAGAGCCGCTGGGTCATCGAGACGCTGTGCCGAGGGACCTGGCGGACGGTGCGCTCCTCGTCGACCCGCTCGGTCCAGAACCGGATCGCCGTCCCCCAGTCCTCGGCTCGGCCGTCGCGGTTGAGGCGGAGCAGCGTGTCGAGGGAGTCGGCGAGCCACGGTTCGCGCTCGTCGGTGGCGGCGCGGCCGAGCACGTCGAGGCGGGACAGGGACACCTCGCCGGACAGCACCGCATCGGCGAGGGTCGGATGGCGGTGGCACAGTCCGGCGGCCCGTTCGAGTCGGTGGGCTTCGGGTTCGGAGCAGTGCGTGTAGGCCAGCAGCCACCGCTTCGCCGACGTCGCGCCGGCGGCGATCCACGCCGACGTCGGCCACAGCTCGAGCAGCGCGGCCAGCGCCGAGCGCTGCGCTGACTCGACCGCGGCCATCGCCTCCGCCGCGGCGTCGAGCCGCTCCCGCGCCACGGACGCCGCATCGGCCTCTCGGGCGAAGGTGGCGGAACCGGCCATGACCCCATTCTCCTCAGGGGGTACGACAGGAACTCTCGGGCCGGACCACCTCCTCACCCGTACTGCTCCCAGCGCTACGGTCCCCCTCGACCGGCGGGCACGCCGGCGTGGGGAGGAGGTCGTCGGATGACGGTTCGTGTGGGCATGGGTCTGACCGGCGGGGCGTCGGTCGCGGAGAAGCGGGCCGGGGTCGAGGCCGCCCGGCGGTACGGCGTCGACCACGCCATGGTCGGCGACCACGTCAGCTTCTTCACCGGCATCGGGTTCGACGGACTGGTCAACGCGACGTCGATCCTGTCCATGGACGAGGTCCTGCCCGTGTTCACCGGCGTCTACCTCCTCCCCCTCCGCCACCCGGTGCTCGTCGCCCGCCAGCTGTCGGACATCGCCGCCTTCGCCCCCGGCCGGTTGACCTTCGGCGTCGGGGTCGGCGGGGAGGACCGTCACGAGGTCGAGGCGTGCGGCGTCGACCCCGCGACCCGCGGCCGGCGCATGGACGAGTGCCTCGTCGTACTCCGCCAGCTGCTCGCCGGCGAGTCCGTCACCTTCCACGGCGAGTTCTTCGATCTCTCCGACGTGCGGATCCGCCCCACGCCCACCGAGCCGATTCCCATCGTGATCGGCGGCCGGTCATCGGCCGCCGTCCAGCGCACGGGCCGCCTCGGCGACGGCTGGCTCGGCATCTGGGTGTCGCCGAAGCGGTACGCGTCAGTGGTGGAGGAAACGGCCGCAATCGCCGACGAAGATGGGAGGGGCGAGGTCGAGTGGCACCACGCCATGCAGCTGTGGTGCGGGTTCGGCGAGGACCCCGAGGTGGGCCAGCTCATGGTGGCGCCGGTCATGGAGGCCGTCTACCAGACGTCGTTCGACGCCTTCGCCCGCTACACGCCCACCGGCACCCCGGCCCAGGTGGCCGAGTACCTCCAGCCCTACGTGGACGCCGGCTGCTCGACCTTCAACCTCATCGCCCACGGCGGCAACCCCGACGAGCTCGCTGCGTCGGTGGGCGAGGTCCGTCGCCTCCTGAACGAGTCGCGCTGAAGCTCTGGCGACCGTCGGCCTTCCGCGTGCGCGGGCCTGGCTAGAGTCGCCCGCACAGGAAACGGGACGAGCACGGGGGATGCGTTCGTGGCCAACGAGGCTGGAAAGCGGGTGCGCTGCGAGGAGTGCGGCGCCGAGGTGGTCGTCACCAAGGGTGGCGAGGGAACGGTGAGCTGCCACGGGCAGCCCATGCAACCGAAGTAGGGATGACGATGGCGATCCAGGTCGGAAAGCGCTACCGCTGCGACAGCTGCAGCACCGAGGTCCTCGTGACCAAGCCCGCGGACACGACGCTGTCGTGCTGCGGCGGCGACATGCCCATGCTCGAGCCGAAGAAGACCGGCTCCGCCGACTGAGGCGGCCCCGACGTGGCGCCGCACCGCATCGTCGTGGAGGCCACCGGGCCGGTGCGCCACGTCCACCTGTCGGGTGCGCCGCTGGGTGCCGTCGAGGCGGCCGAGCTGCGCGACCTCGCCGAAGCGCTGCGCGAGGACCGTGACGTGCGCGTCGTGGTCGTCGACTCCGCCGGGGCCGACTTCTGCCCGGGTGCCGGGGACGACCTGGAGCCGCTGGCGGTGTCGCCCGATCCGGCGCAGGCACTGGCC
>CAZCJT010000276.1:0-4214 GCA_964498565.1 uncultured Acidimicrobiaceae bacterium | reverse complement strand
CTGCGCGACGGCAACGTCGAGGCCGACCTCGTCCCCGAGCGCTTCGTCGCCGAAGGCCTCCTCGAAGTCTTCCCCGACCCGCCGCCCGCGGGTGGACGCGTCCTGATCGCCCGCGCGGCCGAGGCGCGCGATGTCCTGCCCGAGGGCCTGCGAGCGCGGGGCTGGGACGTCGACGTCGTCGAGGCCTACCGCACCGTCCAGGGCACCCCTTCCCCCGACGACCTCGCGGCGGTCGCCGGGGCCGACGTCGTCACGTTCACCTCGTCGTCCACCGTCCGGAACTTCCTCGCCGTGTGCGACGCCGTCCCGCCGGTGGTGGCCTGCATCGGGCCGGTCACCGCCGACACCGCCCGCGAGCACGGCCTCACCGTCCACGTCGAGGCCGACGTCCACACCATCGACGGCCTCCTGGCCGCCCTCACCGCCCACTTCTCGACGAAATAGCGCCCACCTCCTGGGCTCGATCTCGTCGGGCTGGCGTTCGCAGTTGCATCTCGCTATATCTCATGCTGTTCTGTTGCGGTGCTCGACGCAGAACGGCGGTGGTTGGCGGTGGCGGCAGGTCAGGCCGGCGCCGTCAGCCGGGCCCAGATGCTGCAGCGCGGAGCGTCGAGCTCGACCATCACGCGCCGGTTGCAGGACGGACGACTCCTGCCGGCCCTGCCTGGCGTGTACGTCGTCGCAGGTGCGCCGCCGTCGATCGCCCAGCGCTGGTGGATCGGTCTCCTGGCGACCAGCCTCGATGCCGTCCTGTCGTTCGAGACCGCCGCTCGCATCCACGGGATCTCGACCGTCTCGGCCGACGGTCCCACGGTGCTCACGGTCCGGCACTCCGGCTGGCAGCGGCTCCCGGAGGTGGTCGTGCACCAGATCAACGACCTGAGCCCAGCTCACGTCACCGAACACGAGGGCCTCCCGGTCACCACGATCCCTCGGACGCTGGTGGACCTCGCGGCGATCTGGCGGCGCGGCAGGTTGCGGATGTCGGTGGAAGACGCAGTTGCTGCGAAGCGCACGACGGACGCCGACATCGGCAGGTGCCTGCGCTCGGTCGCCCGGCGAGGGAAGCCCGGCGTGCGGAACCTCACCGCGGTGCTCGACGACCGCGGACCCGGGACCGCCCCGCCGGCCTCGCAGCTCGAGCGCGACTTTTTCGACCTCGTCCGTCGTTCCGCGCTGCCCGAGCCCCGGCGGCAGTACCCGCTGCCGCGCCGAGACGGTGTCCGGAACCTCAGCGACGCCGCATGGCCGGAGGTGAAGCTGATCGTGGAGGTCGACGGCCGGCGCTGGCACCAGCGCCTGGCCGACATGCGTCGGGATCGGGACCGCGACATGCAGGCCGCCGCCGCCGGCTGGCAGGTCGTCCGCCTGCTCCACGAGCACGTGATCGGCGCGCCGGACGAGACCATCCGCGAGCTGTTCGATGTGTACGCCGTCCGGGCTGCGCAGCTCAACGGCGCGGCCTGAGCTCGACGCACGAGCGCCCGAGCCGTGGGCGCTGGTCCGTCGAGAACGACGGACCGGCCGAGCTCGACGAGATCGCGCCCCGATGATGGGCGCCATCTCGTCGAGAATGCGGGGGTGCGTGACGACCTGCGGCGACCCCCGGCCGCGATCCTGTTCGACTTCGACGGCCTGGTGCTCGACACGGAGACCTCGGAGTTCCTGACCGTCGCCGAGAGCTTCGCCGACCACGGCCTCGAGCTGTCGCGGGACGACTGGGTGGCGATCATCGGCACGGCCGACCATCCCCACTGGACCGAGATGCTGGAGGTCGCGCTCGGCCGCCCGCTCGACGACCTCGAGGCCATCCTCGAGACCCGGCGGGCACGCCACCACGCCCGCATCAGCGGGGAACCGCTGCGCCCCGGCGTCGTCGAGCTCGCCACCGCCGCCACCGAGTCCGGCATCGGCGTGGCGATCGCCAGCTCGAGCCCGCTCGAGTGGGTGACCGGGCACCTCCAGCGCTTCGGGGTCGACCACCTGTTCCCCGTGAAGGCCACTCGTGACGACGTCGGCAAGGAGCGCACCAAGCCCCACCCCGACCTGTTCCTGCTCGCCGCCGAGCGGCTCGGCGTGGACCCGGAGCGCTGCGTCGTCCTGGAGGACAGCGAGCCGGGCGTGACGGCGGCCAACGCGGCCGGGTGCGTCACGGTCGGCGTGCCCGCCGGCATGACCGCGCACCTCGCCTTCGCGCACGCCGACCTCGTGGTCGCTTCGGTCGCCGAGCTGAGCCTCGACCGCCTGGCCGGCCTGTTCGGGTGACGCCTTAGGCTCCAGCGCGATGGCCTTCCCCGAGCGACGACTCCGCCGCCTCCGACGCACGCCGGCGCTGCGACGCATGGTCGCCGAGACCCGTGTGGTCCCCGACGACCTGATCGCACCGCTGTTCGTGCGGGAGGGGATCGACCAGCCGCAGCCGATCGCCTCGCTCCCCGGCGTCGTGCAGCACACCGTCGACAGCGCCCGCCGCGAGGCCGCCGAGCTGGTCGCCCTCGGCATCCCGGCCGTGATCCTCTTCGGCATCCCCGCCACCAAGGACGCCACCGGCAGCCAGTCCTGCGACCCCGACGGCATCGTCCAGGTCGCGCTGGGGGCGATCAAGGCCGACCTCGGCGACGCCCTCGTCCTCGTCGCCGACCTGTGCGTCGACGAGTACACCGACCACGGCCACTGCGGCGTTGTCGCCGAGGACGGCACCGTCGACAACGACGCCACCCTCGAGCTCTACGCCGCCGCAGCGGTGGCCCAGGCCCGGGCCGGCGCCGACGTCGTGGCCCCGTCGGGGATGATGGACGGCCAGGTGGCGGCCATCCGCTACGCCCTCGACCAGGACGACCACGAGGACGTCCCGATCCTGGCCTACGCCGCCAAGTACGCCTCCGCCCTCTACGGCCCGTTCCGCGACGCGGTGGACGTCACGATCGCCGGCGGCGGCGACCGCAAGGGCTACCAGCAGGACCCGGCCAACGTGCGCGAATCCATGGAGGAGATGGAGGCCGACCTGGCCGAGGGCGCCGACATGTTGATGGTCAAGCCCGCCCTCGCCTACCTCGACGTCATCAGCCGGGCCCGGTCCCGCTTCGACGTGCCGATCGCCGCGTACCACGTGTCCGGCGAGTACGCGATGGTCAAGGCCGCCGGCGAGCGGGGCTGGATCGACGCCGACGCCGTCATGCGCGAGCACCTGCTCGGCATCAAGCGGGCCGGGGCCGACCTCATCCTCACCTACGCCGCCCGCCAGATCGCCGAGGAGCAGGCCCGATGACCACGAACGAGGAGCTCTACGCCCGGGCCGAGGCCCACATCCCCGGCGGCGTGAACTCGCCGATCCGCGCCTTCCGCGCCGTCGGGGGCACGCCGTACTTCGTCGCCCGGGCCGAGGGTCCGCGGGTGTGGGACGTGGAGGGCACCGAGTACCTCGACCTGGTGCAGAGCTACGGCGCCGTCATCGCCGGTCACGCCCACCCCGCCATCGTGTCGGCCGTCCAGGAGGCCGCCACCAAGGGGACCTCGTACGGGGCGCCGACCGAGGGTGAGGTGCGCATCGCCGAGGAGGTCTGCGCTCGCGTGCCGAGCGTCGAGAAGGTGCGCCTCGTCAGCTCGGGCACCGAGGCCACCATGTCGGCGATCCGCCTGGCCCGTGGCCACACCGGGCGCACGAAGCTGGTGAAGTTCGCCGGCAACTACCACGGCCACGGCGATGCCCTGCTCGCCCAGTCCGGCTCGGCCCTGGCGGTGTTCTCGCTACCTGAGAGCGTCGGCGTCACCGCGGCCACGGTCGCCGACACGCTGGTCGTCCCCTTCAACGAGGTGCCTGCGCTCGACGAAGCGGTCGCCGCCGTCATCCTGGAACCGGTCGCCGCCAACATGGGCCTGATCCCCCCCGACGACGGCTTCCTGCAGGCATTGCGCGACGAGTGCGACCGGGTCGGCGCCCTGCTCGTCTTCGACGAGGTCATCACCGGCTTCCGCGTGGCCCGCGGCGGCGCCCAGGAGCTTTTCGGCGTGCGCGCCGACCTCACGTGCTTCGGCAAGGTCATCGGCGGTGGGCTCAACATCGGCGCCTTCGGCGGCCGGGCCGAGATCATGGACTCGATGGCCCCCGACGGCCCGGTGTTCCAGGCCGGCACGCTGTCCGGCAACCCGCTGGCCGCCGCCGCCGGCCTCGCCGCCCTCGACCTGCTCGACGACGCGGCCTACGCGCGCCTGCA
>CAZCJT010000275.1:0-4221 GCA_964498565.1 uncultured Acidimicrobiaceae bacterium | reverse complement strand
CAGCTGCGCGACCTGCGCGCCGACGGCTACCGCCTGGTCATCGCCGCCGACGGTGAGGGTTCGGCCGCCCGCCTGCGCGAGCTCGTGTCGGAGGCCGGCGTCGAGGCCGAGATCGTGGTCGTCCCGCTCGAGCGGGGTTGCATCCTGCCCGGCGTTCGCCTGGCGCTGCTCGCCGAGTCCGACCTCACCGGCCGGCGCCGCAGCCACCGCAAGGCCAAGCCACGCCGCCGCGACGCCCAGAAGTTCTTCGACGACCTCCAGGTCGGCGACCACGTCGTGCACCACCAGCACGGCGTGGCCCGCTACGGCGGCATGGTCAAGCGGGCCATCGGCGGCGTCGAGCGCGACTACCTGCTGCTCGAGTACCGCGACGGCGACAAGCTCTACGTCCCGTCGGACCAGATCGACGCCGTGCGCCACTACACCGGCGGCGACACGCCCTCCCTCACCCGGTTGGGCGGTGACTCCTGGCAGAAGGCCAAGACCAAGGTCCGCTCCGCCGTCCAGGAGATCGCCCAGGAGCTGGTGGTGCTCTACCAGAAGCGCCTCGCCGCCGGCGGCCACGCGTTCGCCGGGGACACCCCCTGGCAGCAGCAGTTCGAGGACGCCTTCCCCTACGAGCCCACGCCCGACCAGCTCCGAGCCGTCGACGAAATCAAGGGCGACATGGAGACCGAGGCGCCCATGGACCGCCTGGTGGTCGGCGACGTCGGGTTCGGCAAGACCGAGGTCGCCCTGCGTGCCGTCTTCAAGGCGGTGCAGGACGGCAAGCAGGCCGCGGTGCTCGTCCCGACGACGCTGCTCGCGCAGCAGCACTTCCAGACCTTCTCGGAGCGCTTCGCCGACTACCCCGTGCGGGTCGAGGTGCTCTCCCGCTTCCTCACGGCCGGCCAGGCCAAGGCCGTCATGGAGGGCTGTCGCACCGGTGCCGTCGACATCGTCGTGGGCACCCACCGGCTGCTCAACAAGGACGTGTCCTTCCACGACCTCGGCCTGCTCGTCGTCGACGAGGAGCAGCGATTCGGCGTGAAGCACAAGGAGCGCATCAAGGAGTTCAAGCATGACGTCGACGTGCTGACCCTCACCGCCACGCCGATCCCCCGCACGCTGGAGATGAGCCTCACCGGCATCCGCGACATGAGCCTGCTCGAGACGCCGCCGGCCGACCGCCAGCCGATCCTCACCTACGTCGGTGAGTACGACGAGCGCGCCGTGGCCGAGGCCATCCGCCGCGAGCTGCTGCGCGAGGGCCAGGTCTTCTACGTCCACAACCGGGTGCGAGACATCGACCAGAAGGCCGAGGAGCTGCGCGAGATCGTGCCCGAGGCCCGCATCGCCGTGGCCCACGGCCAGATGGACGAGGGCACCCTCGAGCAGGTGGTCATCGACTTCTGGGAGGGACGCTTCGATGTCCTCGTCTGCACCACCATCATCGAGTCGGGCATCGACATGCCCACGGTGAACACCCTCGTCGTCGAGCGCGCCGACCTCCTCGGCCTCGGCCAGCTCCACCAGATCCGCGGCCGCGTCGGCCGCTCCGGCAGCCGGGCCTACGCCTACCTCTTCCACCCCCAGGACATGGTCCTGTCCGAGGAGGCCTACGAGCGGCTCCGCACCATCGGCGAGTCCACCGAACTCGGATCCGGCTTCAAGATCGCCATGCGAGACCTCGAGATCCGCGGCGCCGGGAACCTGCTCGGCACCGGTCAGTCCGGGCACATCGCCGCCGTGGGCTACGACCTCTACTGCCAGATGGTCACCGAGGCCGTGGCCGAGCTGAAGGGCGAGCCCGTCCGCGAGCCGGCCGAGGTCAAGATCGAGACCCTCGAGCCGGCCCACCTCCCGCCCGAGTACGTCGAGCGCGAGGAGCTGCGGCTCGAGGCCTACCGCCGGCTGGCGGCGGTCACCTCCGACGGCGAGGTCGACGACATCGCCCGGGAGTGGGAGGACCGCTTCGGCCCCATCCCGGACCCGGCCAAGGCGCTGCTGTCCGTGGCCCGGCTGCGGGCCGAGTGCCACCGCGTCGGCGTCACGGAGGTCACGGTCGTGCCCGGGGACGGCTTCATGGGCCCGGCCTACAAGGCCCGGCTCAGCCCGGTGCCCCTCAAGGCCAGCCAGCAGACGCGCCTGAAGCGGATCGCACCGAAGGCCGTGCACAAGCCGGACTCCGGCCTGCTCGAGGTGCCGATGGCCAAGGGCGCCGATCCCACCGCCGACCTGGTCACGTTCCTGCGCCACCTGCTCCCGCCCGAGTAGGGCCGGCCGGGCGGTTCACGCCGTCACCGCCGCGGCTCCTAGCATCAGCCCCCGTGCGCACCACCCGCCGCCCCCGAGTCCTGCTCGTCCTGGCGCTGCTCTCGTTGACGCTGCTCGCCGGCGCCTGCGCCGGCGACGGCGAGCTCGGAGGCCCCACCATCGGAGGCACGCCGGCGGCCACCGTCGGCGACGAAGCCGTCTCCAACGACCAGCTGGCCGACGAGGTCGAGGCGTGGGCGGCCAACCCCGCCATGCTCGAGGCCATCGGCGTCGGCGACATCGGCGACGAGGGCCGTCGCACGGCGGCAGTCGTCACGTTCGTGCTGTCGCACCGCATCGTGACCGAGCAGGCCCGCGCCATGCTGGTCGAGGCCCGCGACCTGGCCGCCCGCAACGAGGTCGACCTGGCCGAGATCGGCGTCAGCGGCGAGGCGCTCTCCGATCCGACCGACGAGGAGGTGGACGCCATCCTCCAGCAGCTCGACCAGCAGTTCACCAGCCCCGAGGGCGAGCAGGTGTTCGCCGCCTACCCGGCCGACTTCCGCCGCGACCTGGCCCGGGACCTGGCCTTCCAGGAGCGGCTGCAGTTCCCGGTGCAGCTCGGCGTCGAGGCGCCCGAGGTCTCCGTGAACCCGAAGTTCGGCACCGCCGAGGTCCTGCAGGGCGGCATCGTGCAGGTCGTGCCGCCGGTCGGCCCCCGGCCCGCACCGCTGACCGCGGCCTGACCGTGGGCGGGACCGGCCCGCACGACCACCGACCTCGCGTCGTCGTGGTCGGCCTCGGACCGGCCGGACCCGACCTGACCACGACCGGCGCCGTCGCCCGTCTGGCCACGCTCGAGCACTGGAAGCTGCGGACCCGTCGCCACCCCGCCGCCGAGCCCTACACCGACCGCGAGTCGTTCGACGACCGGTACGAGTCCGCCGACACCTTCGACGAGGTGTACGCCGCCATCGTCGAGGACCTGGTCGCCGGCGCCACCCGGCACGGGGAGGTGGGCTACGCCATCCCGGGCTCCCCCTTCGTCCTGGAGCGGGCGGTGGCGCTGCTGGCGGACGACGACCGGGTCGAGGTGGAGCTGGTGCCGGGCATGTCGTTCCTCGACCTGGCGTGGGCGCACCTCGGCGTCGACCCGGTGGAGGCCGGTGTCCGGCTGGTCGACGGGCACCGCTTCGCCATCGACGCCGCCGGCGCCACCGGGCCGCTGCTGGTCGCGCACTGCCACGCCAACCACGTGCTGTCCGACCTGAAGCTGGCCTTCGAGGACGACGAGCCCGAGCGTGCCGTGGTGCTCCAGCGCCTCGGCCTACCCGACCAGCACGTCGTCGAGGTGGGCTGGGCCGACCTCGACCGGGCCGTCGAGGCCGACCACCTGACCTCGGTGTTCGTCCCCTCCGTCGTCACGCCGGTGGCGTCGGAGCTGGTGCGCTTCAGCGAGCTGGTCCGGACCTTGCGCGAGCGCTGCCCGTGGGACCGCGAGCAGACCCACGCCAGCCTCACCCGCTACGTCGTCGAGGAGACCTACGAGGTGGTGGAGGCCATCGAGGGCTACGACCCCGAGACCGGCGAAGGGGTGGAGGACCTCGAGGAGGAGCTGGGCGACCTGCTCTTCCAAGTCGTGTTCCACGCCACCATCGCGGCCGAGTCCGGGGCGTTCACGCTGGCCGACGTCGCCCGCGGCATCCACGACAAGCTCCACCGTCGCCACCCGCACGTGTTCGGCGCCGCCGCCGACGACCACGGGTCGATCACCCGGACCTGGGAGGAGATCAAGCGCGAGGAGAAGGGCCGGGACTCTGTGATGGACGGCATCCCCAAGGCCCTGCCGGCCCTGCTCCACGCCCACAAGGTGGTGTCGAAGGCCGAGCGGGTCGGCGCCGCCGTGCCGGAGGCGGCGGACCCCGCGCTGGTCGACCCGGAGGGCGACCTCGGCGCCGCCCTCCTCGCGCTGGTGGTCCATGCCCG
>CAZCJT010000274.1:0-4224 GCA_964498565.1 uncultured Acidimicrobiaceae bacterium | reverse complement strand
CTCGTCACGGTCCCGTCGCCACCGGTGCGGCTGCAGGCGGCGGGGTCGAGGTGGTCGACGCTGGCTTCGACGTCGCGCAGCGCGAGGGCCAGCACACCGCCTTGGTGCTCGGCGGCGGCGCGTGCGGTATGGCGCTCGACCTCGATGCGCCGGTCGGTCAGGGTGGTGACGGCGACGAGCACGCATGCGCCCAGGGCGGCGAGGCCGAGCACCGCCAGCAACGGCACGCCGGTGCGGCGTGGCGCGCGGTGTGCCTCGGCACCGACTGCCTCCACCCGACCTCCCCGTCGTCTCGTCCCCCGGGTCGAAATTCCTCGCTGCTGGCCCCGGCCCCCAGCGTGCCACGTATGGTGTCGGCGAGCGGCGCCCGAGGGGCGTGTCGATCCGGGATGGAACCGATGATGACCTTGCAGGACACGGTCCGGGTGATGATCGCTGACGACAACTTCGACATGCGGCTGCTCGTGCGCGCCACGCTCGGTGGCGACGCCCGGCTCGACATCGTCGCCGAGGCCGAGGACGGCAACGCGGCGCTCGACGCGTTCCGCTCCACCCGACCCGACGTGTGCGTCCTCGACTACCGGATGCCGGGCCTCACCGGGCTCGAGGCGGGCATCACCATCCTCGAGGAGGACCCCGACGCCAAGGTGCTGCTCTTCTCGGCCTACCTGACCTCGGAGATCACCGAGACCGCCGACCGGCTCGGCATGCGGTACCTGCGCAAGGACCTGTTCATGGACCTGCCCACCGCCGTGGTGGAGCTCGCCCGCAGCTGACCGTCAGCCGCCCGCCACCGCCCGGCGAAGCGTGCGCAGGTTCCCCTTCGGGACGAACCGGACCCCCAGCTGCTGTGCCCGGGCCAGCAGCTCGGCCGACTGGTGGTTGCTGTAGAGGATGACGGCCGTGCCGGGGTGGGTCCGGCGCACGGACGCGGCCACGTCGATGCCGTCGGGACCGGGCGGCATCCGGTGGTCGACCACCAAGACGTCGGGCTCGAGGTCGGCGACCAGCCTCATGGCGTCGGCACCACCGAGGGCGGTGCCGACGATCTCCACGCCCTCCAGGGTCAGGTCGAGGACCACCAGCTCGAGCGCGTCGGGGTCGTTGTCGACGACGACGATCCGGGAGGCCACGGGGGCGACGTTAGGCCTCCGCCCCGCTCGGGGCTCCCCGATCACGCCGGTAGCCTCGACTGGGTGGAACTCCTCCGCTGGCACTTCCGACCCGAGCTGGAGCGGCCCATCGTGGTCGCCGCGTTCGAGGGCTGGAGCGACGCCGGCGACGCCGCCTCGTCGGCGGTGCGGTGGTTCGCCGACCGCTGGGATGCGACGCCCTTCGCCGACATCGATCCCGAGCTGTTCTACGACTTCACCTCGACCCGCCCCGAGGTGCGCATCGAGGACACCCTGCGCGTCGTCGACTGGCCATCGAACGAGTTCAGCGCCACGTCGCTGCCCGGATCGGGACGGGACCTGATCCTGCTCCACGGGGTCGAGCCCCAGCTCCGGTGGCGTACCTTCGCCGACCTGGTCCTCGAGGTGGCCAAGGCCTTCGACGCCTCCATGGTCGTCACGCTCGGCGCGCTGCTGGCCGAGGTGCCGCACTCGCGGCCGGTCAACGTGGTCGGCACCGCCTACGACGAGTCCGTGGTCACCCGGCTCGGCCTCGCGCCCTCCGAGTACCAGGGGCCCACTGGCATCCTGGGTGTGCTCCACGACCGGTGCCGCACCGCCGGAGTCGAGTCGGCCTCGCTGTGGGCCACCGTCCCCACCTACGTGCCGGGCGCGCCGTCGCCCAAGGCCACCCTCGCCCTGGTCGAGAAGACGGCCGAGCTGCTGGGCGAGGGCATCGTCACCACCGACCTCGAGATCGCCTCCGCCTCCTACGAGCGTCAGATCGACGAGCTCGTCGATGACGACGACGAGACCCAGGCCTACGTCGCCTCCCTCGAGCAGAGCCACGACGAGCAGCTGACCGTGCCCGAGCCGGGCGAGCTGGTGGAAGAGGTCGAGCGGTTCCTGCGCGAGCACGGTGACTGAGCCCGGGATCCGCCGGGCGACCGCCGAGGACCTCGACGAGATCACCCGCATCTACGACCAGTACATCGTGGGCTCGGCGGTCAGCTTCGACGTCGAGCCGTGGCCCCGCGAGCGCCGGCTCCGCTGGTGGGACGAGCACCAGGGCCATCCGCGCCTGGTGGTGCTGGTGGCCGAAGACGAGGGCGGGGTCGTCGGCGCCGCGTACTCGTCGTGGTACCGGCCCAAGGTCGCCTACGAGCGGTCGGTGGAGACCTCGATCGTCCTCGACAGCCGGCGCACGGGGCAGGGCCTGGGCTCACGGCTCTACGGCGCCCTGCTGGACGAGCTCGCCGCGGCCGGCGCCCACCGGGCCTACGCCGTGGTCACCATCCCGAACGAGGCGTCCATCGCCCTCCACCACCGGCTCGGCTTCCGCGACGTCGGCGTCGAGGACGAGTGCGGCTGGAAGCTGGGCCGCTGGTGGTCGACGCTCACCCTCGAGAAGCGCTTCGACGACGTCTGACGGGCCGCGACGCTCAGCCGTCGAGCAGCGCCAGCAGCTTCGTGGTGGTGGACCAGCTGCGGATGGTGAGCCGCTGGTACTCCGGCGTGCCGACGATCGTGCTCATGCGGCTCTGCGTCCGGCGCTCGCTCAACCGGCGGAAGTACACGACGCCGGTGCCGGCCCACGCCTCGTCGACCCCGTCTCGCCGCTTGACGACGGCGAGCACCTGCGCCGGGGTGAGCGGGGCCTTCAGGAAGAGGACGTCGGAGTGGAAGTGGGCCGGGTCGGCGAACCCGTCGGGCGCCTTGGCCACGATGCTGCGGAGTTGGCGGTGCGCCACGTACGTCGCCTTCGCCACGTCCGCCACCGTACCGACCAGTGCGTCGGCGGCCGCTCCGTAGCCTCGGCGCCATGACCTCACCCGACCCACCGACGCCAGCGACGGCTGACCAGGCGGTGCGGGCCGCGCACGAGTGGTTCGAGCACAACAGCGGCTGGGCGCCCCCGGACGACGACACGCTCGCCGAGTGGCTGGCCGACGGCGTGTGCCGCTGCCCGGACGAGTGCCTGGTGGGTCCTCGGGACTGGTGCGACCACGGCCTGGCGTCGTGGTGGCTGATCCTGCGGGCGCTGGACGGGGCGTGATCGACCCCCGGCACAAGCCCGGGAATCCGGCGGCTCAACCCGGGGCCAGGCCGGCGGGTGCGAGTGCCGGGCGCCAGTCGGCGAAGGTCGCGTCGAGGGACCGCCAGAGGTCGGCCGGCGTCGCGATGCGCCATGCGTTGGTCGCCACGTAGTGGGCGAGCGCGCAGTCGACGAGCTCGGCGTCGAGGCGGTGAAGCGCAGCGGCGGGCTGCACGTACACGCTGCGGTAGTAGGTGGCGGCCCGGGCCTCCCAGTAGGACATGGGCTGGTCGGCACGGCCCCGGCCGTCGCCGGGGATGGAGCGGGCCGACATGTCGGGGAGGGTGCCCTCGATCCTGCCCTCGGCCCACGTGGCCAGACCCTCGTCGAGCCAGGGGTCCCGGCCCTGGACGTTGCCGACCAGCCCGTAGAACCACATGTGGGCGACCTCGTGCGGCGTGGTCCGCCCGACGGTGCCCGGCCCCTGCAGGACGTGCATCGGGAACTCGATGCCACCGGACAGCTCGGGGGTGATCGACAACTGGTAGGCGGGCCACGGGTAGGCCCCGTACCAGGCGGCGAAGGACTCGAGGGCAGCGACGATCCGGCCCGCGTAGGCGGCGCCGTCATCGATCGCGTCGTGGACGGCGACGACCACCTCGACCGGACCCGGCGCCATGGCCGTGGCGGTCGTGACCGTGAAGCGCCCCACGCTCACCGCCACGTCGCGGGCTGCGTCGACCTCCCAACGACCGGTCTCGACCTCGGTGCCGGTGGCCACGACGTCGAAGCCGTCGGGTGCAGAGACCGCCAGCGACCAGCGAGCGGTGGGCGATGACGTCGACTCGGCGAAGCCCGACGTCGGCGGATCGACCGACCAGCCCACGCCTGGCTCCCATGCGAGCAGGGGGAGGAAGGAGCCGAGCCGCAGCGAGCCGGCCTGCCGGGAGATCCGGTCGTTCACGGGGCCGCCCACGGTGAGCCGCCACGGCACGCGCAACGTGATGGCCTCGCCGGGCGCCGCCCAGCGCCCGAGGTCGACCACGGCGGTGGTGGGATCGGGCCGGGTCACCGGCG
>CAZCJT010000273.1:0-4237 GCA_964498565.1 uncultured Acidimicrobiaceae bacterium | reverse complement strand
CAGTGGGCGTAGCGCCGGCGACCGACGCCGGAGTGGGTCGCAGAGATCTCGCAGAAGGCGGCGACGCCGGGACGCTCCAGGCGGTCGCTCACCATCCGGTAGCGGAACGTCCCGCCACCGCCGCGGATGCCGAGGTGGTCCGAGCGGTCGCCCGGCTGGTCGCCCGGGATCCACGCCGCCCACGCGTCGGCGCGGCTCACGTCGTGGCCGGGCGGCACCGCCGCCGAGGGCCCAAGGTACGCGTCGAGCAACTGCCCGTCGACGACCAGCACGCTGTGGAAGTCGACCACAGACGCCGTGCGGTGGTGCTCCACCGCGACGCGCACCTCGTGGCCGGCGCTGGCGAGCAGGGCGCCGAGCCCCGTGCAGAAGACCCAGCACGACCACGACTCCAGCGAGCCGGCGAGCCGGGCCTCGAGGCCCTCGGAGGGCTCGGCGCCGGGCGGGACCCGGCCGGCGTCGACGGCCAGCCACTTCGCGGTCGACCCCGCGGGGAGCCAGGATCGGAATGCCGCCGCGATCGTCTCCACGCCGTCGTCTCGCGACGCGCCCATGGCCGCGAACGCATCGCTCGCCAGCCGGTCGTCGACGTATGGGTACACGCCGACAGCATGCCGAGAGCCCGGCGCGCACCACGACCCCGCTGCCGTCAGCCGTTCTGCCACAAGCAGCTGGGGGGTACCGAGGGGCGCATGATCGTACTCGGACTCATCCTGTTGCTCGTCGGCCTGCTGGCCGACATCGGCATCCTCGTCACGCTCGGCGTGATCCTCGCCGTCGTCGGCGCCATCCTGGCCCTGCTCGGCACCACCGGACGGGCCATCGGTGGCCGCAACCACTGGTTCTGACCACGAACCCCGACTCACTCCCGGGCTGACTCGGCCTCGGCCACCGCCAGGTGGTCGAGGACCTGGTCGTCGTCGAGGTCGAACACGACCCGGCGTATCCGCCCGGTGAACTCGTTCGGCGCCTCGTAGGCGCCCACCGGCGAGGCCCGGTCCCGACCCACGTCGAGGCCGCTCCAGGAGATCGTCACCACGAAGATCCCGTCGGTCTCGAACGAGCCGCACTCCTCGCCGTCGACGGAGATCGTCCCCCGACCCGGGGCCCGGCCCAGGAAGGGCTCGCCACGCTCGAGGCGGAAGGTCACGGTGCAGGGCCCGTCCGGCAGCGGACGCGTCGCCCGCACGACGTCGTGGTGGCCACCGACCGACAGGTCGTGCACCACGTGGCCGTCCTGCACGTGCAGCGAGTACCCCGACGTCTCGTCGCCGTGGGCGACGAGCACCCCGTCGCCTGGCTCCAGGATCTCGACCGTGATCGTGTAGCTGCGGCTGCGCAGGTCCGGCGCCGCATCGGTCGGCACGTGGCCGAGGCCGGCCCACAGCTCGTAGTGCGTGCGCCCGGCACGGTGGCGTTCGGCGTTCTCGGCGAACCGCTCGGCAAAGCGGTCGTCGAGGGGCAGCACCTTGTTGTCCTCGGCCTGGCGCCACCACTCGGCCTGGAGCTCCTCCAGGCGTCCGGGCTCCGCGGCCGCGCGGTCGTGGTTCTCGGCGAAGTCCTCGTCCAGGCGGTACAGCTCCCAGGTGTCGTCCTCGAACGGCGTGCCCGGCGGGTGGTACGCCACCGCCTTCCAACCGTCCTTCCAGATGCCGCGGTGGCCGAACATCTCGAAGTACTGCACGTCCTTCGGCGGCGGTGCCTCGGCGTCGTCGAACGTCGACCGCATCGACGCGCCGTCCATCGCCAGCTGCGGCACGCCACGGACCTCGGCCGGCGGCTCGGCACCGAGCACATCGAGGATCGTGGGCACGACGTCGACCGCGTGGCAGAACTGGTGGCGCACCTCGCCGCGGCTGCGGATGCCGGCCGGCCACGACACGACGAGCGGGTCTCGGATGCCTCCGCCATGGGTGTTCTGCTTGTAGCGGCGCAACGGGGTGTTGGCCGCCATCGCCCAACCCCACGGGAAGTTGGAGTGCGTGCCGGGGCCGCCCACCGAGTCGAGGGCGGCGAGCTTGGCCTCGATCGGTTCGGGCTGGGCGTTGAAGGGGCCCATGGCGTTGACGAACCCGGACGGGCCGCCCTCCTGGGACGCCCCGTTGTCGGACAGCACCAGCACCATCGTGTCGTCGAGCTGGGCGGTCTCCTCGAGGAAGGCCACCACCTTGGCCAGCTGCTGGTCGGCGTGGTGGAGCATGGCGGCGTAGGCGGCCTGGAGCCGGGCGAACACCCGCTGCTCGTCGGCGCTGTGGTTCTCCCATGCCTGCACCCGCTCGTTGCGCGGCGGAAGCTCGGTCCCGCTCGGTACAGACCCATTCGCACCTGGCGGGCGAGCCGCTCCTGGCGGGCCACGTCCCAGCCCCTGGAGAACACGTCCTCGTACCGGTCGATGAGATCGCGTGGCGCCTGGTGCGGGGCGTGGCAGGCGCCGAACGCCAGCCACGCCAGCCACGGCTCGTCGGGCACGCCGAAGCGGTGGTCGCGCAGGAACTCCACCGTCTTGTCCGCCAGGTCAGCCGACAGGTGGTAGCCGTCCTCGAAGGTGCCGGGCGGGTCGACGTGGTGGTTGTCGTAGACCAGCTCGGGCGCGTACTGGTCGGTCTCGGCGTCGAGGAACCCGTAGAAGCGGTGGAAGCCCCGTTGCAGGGGCCATCCGTCGTAGGGGCCGGTGGCCCCCGTCTCGGTGAGCGGCGTCACGTGCCACTTGCCGGTGAGGTAGCAGCGGTAGCCGTGCGGGTCGAGCAGCTCGGCGAGCGTGCCGGCCTCCCGGCTGATCTTGCCGCGGTACCCGGGCAGGCCGGCGTCGAAGTTGGCCAGGCACCCGACCCCGACGTTGTGATGGTTCCGGCCGGTGAGCAGCGCCGCGCGCGTCGTCGAGCACATGGCCGTGGTGTGGAACCCGGAGTACCGGATGCCCGACGCCGCCAGGCGGTCGATGGTGGGGGTGGCGATCTCGGAGCCGTAGCAGCCGAGGTCGGAGAACCCCACGTCGTCGAACAGCACCACCAGGACGTTCGGGCGAAGTCCCGTCAAGGTCATCGCCACAACCTAGGCAGGTACCCTCCCGGGCGTGCCGGGCAGCGACGACGCGGAGGACAAGGTGATCCGCACGATCACCGAGATCGGCCGGCGGGCGCGGGGCGAGCGCCTCGACGGCCTCGCCGTGCTGCTCGACGTCGAGCAGCGCTTCGCCGACGACGTCGGCGTCGCGACCTCCCACGCCGATGTGCCCGTCCACTCCCGCGCCGGCGAGATGGCGGCCCGGGCCACCGCTCCCCTCCTCGACCACCAACGGCGCTACAACGAAGCCGTGCTCGATGCGCTCCACCAGCTCGACCACCGGTTCCGCTGGCAGGACGAGCGCATCCGCCAGCTCGAGCTCGAGGTCGACGAGCTGCGCGCCCGGCTCCACCCGTGAAGATCGGCTTCCTCAAGCCCGATCACGGCGGCGCCGGCGGCTTCGAACGCCTCGCCGAGCGGTGCCGCCACCGGTTGGCCGAGCGCGGTGTCGACGTGTCACTCGTGGGCTTCGATGCCCGCACCCGGGCCGACCGGTTGCACGGCCTGCGCATCGACGACGGTACCCGCGAGTGGCACGACGAGTACTTCCTGTACCTGGCGGCGACCCAGCGCCTCGACCGCCTCGACCTGTCCTCCTTCGACGTGGTGGTGACCTCCCAGCCGCCGAGCTACCTCGTGCGCCACCCCCGCGTCGTGGCGCTGACCTACCACCAGGCGCGGGTCTTCTACGACCTGGCCGACGAGTTCACGGCCGCCGGCTACGTCCGGCCCGCAGTCCACGCCGCCGCGGTCGAGCAGGTCCGGGCGCTCGACCGGAGCCGGGTCGGCTCCGTCCACACCTGGCTCACCGGCTCCGACGAGGTCGCCGGCCGGCTCCGGCGCTGGTGGGACGTCGACGGCACCACCCCGTTCCGGGCGACGGCGGAGACCGGTCCCGTCCGGGGGATCGACGACTTCGACCCGGCCGGGCCGGTGGTGTGCGTGAGCCGCCACGAGTGGCCCAAGCGCACGGAGCTCGCGGCCCAGGCCGCCGCGGTCGGCGACGGCGGGTGGGAGCTGGTGGGGGGCGGGAGCCGTCTCGGATGGGTCCGCCACCTCCTCGAGACCTGGACCGCGGACCCCGCACTCGCGCCCACGGCAGCACCGGAGGACACCTGGCGCAACCGCGGCCCGTGGCTGCTGCCGCCCGACCGGCTGCCCGACCCGTACGGCG
>CAZCJT010000272.1:0-4243 GCA_964498565.1 uncultured Acidimicrobiaceae bacterium | reverse complement strand
CGGCCCGGGCCGCCTCGGCGGCCTCGCGCAGGGCGACGATGACGGGGGCGACCTCGCGGGCGGAGGTGGCCGCCTGGAACCGCTCGAGCTCCTCGTCGAGGATCGTGCGGACAGCGTCGATCTCCCGGCGCCGCTCGGCCAGGCCCCGGTCGGCGAAGGCGCCGAGGTCGTCCATGTCGAGCACGGTGACGCCCGGGACCTCGGTCACGGAGGGCTCGATGTCGCGGGGGACGGCGATGTCGACGAGCACGAGGGGCTGGCCGCCACGGGCCGCCATGGCGGCCTCGACGTCGGCCCGGGTGAGCAGCACGGAGGATGCGCCGGTGGAGGTGAGGACGACGTCGGCGTCGACGAGCTCGTCGGTGAGCTCGGCGAAGCGGATGGCCCGGCCGCCGACCGAGGCGGCGAGGGCCTTGGCCTTGTCGTGGGTGCGGTTGGCCACGACGAGGTCGGCCACGCCGGCGGCGGCGAGCGACTCGGCCATGGAGGAGCCCATCTCACCCGCACCCAGCACGATGGCCCGGCGACCCTCGAGGGAGCCGAGGTGCTGCGCGGCGAGGGCGACGGCGGCGTAGGACACCGAGGCGGTGCCCTGGCCGATGCCGGTCTCGCTCCGGGCCCGCTTGCCGGCCTCGAGGGCGTGGCGGAACAGCAGGTTCAGCGTGGTGCCGGCGGCGTCGTCGCGGCGGGCCCGCTCCCATGCCGTCTTCACCTGGCCCTGGATCTCGTGCTCGCCGAGGACGGCGGAGTCCAGGCCCGACACGACGTCGAAGAGGTGGGCGACCGCGGCGGAGTCGTGGTGCACGTAGAGGTGGTCGGCGAAGTCCTCGGGGTCGAGGAACGCCAGCTCGGCGAGCACGGCCCGGACGTCGGCGTAGCCGCCGTGGAACTTCTCGGCGACCGCGTACACCTCGGTGCGGTTGCACGTGGACAACACCACGGCCTCGGACACGTGCTCCTTGGTGAGCAGCGCGTGCAGCGTCTTGCCGAGGGAGGCGTCGCCGACGGTCATCGCCTCGAGCACCCCGAGGGGGGCCGTGCGGTGGTTCACCCCGATGACGACGACAGGCATGATCTCAGCAGTTCCAGCGCTTCGGTTCGGCGGTCGGCACGCAGCAGATCCAGAAGCCCCGCATCGAGGGCTTCCTGCCACTTGAGTCCCTCGGTTGAACGACCCTGGGCCTTGATGTGTTCCCTCTCCACGGAGAGGAGCTCCACCAGCGCATCGTATTCGGGTCCGAACTCGGCTTCGAATCGCCTCCGCAACCAGGTGGCCAGCGCGGGGCTGTGACCGCCGGTCGCGACGGTGACGAGGAGGGTCCCGCGTCGCACCCGGGCGGGCAGGGTGAAGGTGCAGTTGGCCGGGTCGTCGGCCGAGTTCACCCACACGCCGGCGGCGTCGGCGTCGAGGAACACCTGGTGGTTCACGGCCCGGTCGCTGGTGGCCGTGACGACGAGGCGGTGCTCACCGGCCTCGGGGGTGGCGTAGGGCCGCCGCTCGATGCGCACGAGGCCCTCCCCGCCGAGGGTGGCGAGGTCCTCGGTGACGTCGGGTGCCACGACCGTGATCCGGTCGGCACCGCCGTCGAGGAGGCCTTCGACCTTCGACGTGGCGACGGGCCCACCGCCCACCACGAGCACCGAGCGGCCCGCCAGCACCAGGTTCACCGGGTATTGGGGACCGTCGACGGGCATGCGCTACTCGACGTCGGCCGCAGCGGGGCCGTGCTGCTGGTAGAAGCTGAGGATCTGCATCTCGACCGCGAGGTCGACCTTGCGCAGGGACACCCCGGGGGGCACGTTGAGCACGGTGGGGGCGAAGTTCAGGATCGACCGGACGCCGGCGGCGATGAGCTCGTCGGCCACGGCCTGGGCCGCGGGGGCCGGCGTGGCGATGACGCCGATGGCGATGCCGTCGTCGGCCACCACCTGGGCGAGCTCGTCGGCGTGGCGCACGACGAGATCGCCGAACCGGCGGCCCACGACGTCGGGGCTGGCGTCGACGAGCGCGGCCACCGGGTAGCCGCGGCTTCCGAAGCCGCCGTAGTTGGCCAGGGCGGCGCCGAGGTTGCCGATGCCGACGATGACGACGGGCCAGTCCTGGGTCATGCCGAGTGCTCGGCGCATGTGGGCCTGGAGGTACTCGACGTCGTAGCCGACGCCACGCGTGCCGTAGCTGCCGAGGTATGACAGGTCCTTGCGGACCTTCGCCGCGTTGACGCCGGCGGACTCGGCCAGCTGCTCGCTGCTCACCGTCAGGGTCTGGGGGCCGAGCTCCAGGAGGCTGCGGAGGTAGATCGGCAGGCGCGCCACGGTGGCGTCAGGGATGCGCCTGCCACCACGCTCGACCACGTCAGAAGGGTACGGCTCGTTCACACGTTCACAAAGTTCCCGGTCCCCCGCTCAGACCGGGCGCACGGACCCCAGCTCGTGCTTGCGGACCTTGCCCCCGAGCCCGCTCGGGAGGTCCTCGACGAACCACACCTTCTGCGGGCACTTGTACCGGGCCAGGCGCTGCTCGCAGAACATGATGAGCTCGTCCTCCTCGACAGACGCACCCTCGGCGGCCACGACGTAGGCCTTGACCGCCTCGCCGGAGTGGGGGTGCTGCACGCCCACCACGGCCGCGGCGGCGACCCCCGGGTGCTCGACCAGGACGCTCTCGACCTCGGCGGGGTACACGTTGAAGCCCGACACGATGATGAGGTCCTTCAGCCGGTCGACCACGAACAGGAACCCGTCGTCGTCGACGACGGCGAGGTCGCCGGTCTTCAGCCAGCCGTCGGGCGTCATGGCGTGGGCGGTGGCCTGGTCGTCGCCCCAGTAGCCGTGGAACACGTTGGGCCCCTGCACCCGGATCTCGCCGACGTCGCCCACGAGGACGTCGTGCTCGTCGGCGTCGATGAGGCGCACCCGCACGCCGGGGAGCGGGGCACCGATGCTCCCGGGGGGTGCGGGGATGCCGGTGGCGGTGGTGACGACCGGCGATGCCTCGGTGAGCCCGTAGCCCTCGTCGATCCGGAGGCCGACGCGCTCCTGGACGGTGGCGCGAACCGCGGGGTCGAGCTTCGCCGCGCCCGAGCTGGCGAGGCGCACGGTGCGGAAGGCACCGGCGTCGGCACCGGGGAGGTGGGCCCAGGCCGACCACATCGCCGGCGCCCCGACGATGACCGTGACCTCGTGCTTGGCCACCGACTCGAGCGCCGACTCCGGGTCGAACCGCTCGACGGCGAGGACGGTCCCGCCGGTCTGGAGCGCCATGTCGAGCACGACGTTGAGGCCGAAGATGTGGAAGAAGGGCAGCACGCCGAACGTGACGTCGGCCGGGCCCTGCTGGCGGTGGGGGTTGGCCTGCATCTGTTCCATGTTGGCGAGCAGGTTGCCGTGGCTGAGCTTGGCGGCCCGGGGGAAGCCGGCCGTGCCGGAGGTGAACATCAGCACGGCGAGGTCGTCCTGGTCGCGGGGCACGATGGGCGTCGGCTCGGCGGCCATGAGCTCGCCGAGGCGGATGGCACCGTCGACCACCAGCTCGCCGGCGTCGGCCTGGACCACCAGGCGCAGGTCGGGGACGGCCCGGCGGTCGATGTCGGGCAGCACCCGCTGGCCGGTCGGGCCGACGATGACGCCGACGGCGCCGACGTCGGCCAGCTCGTTGCTGACCTCGGGCCCCGGGCTCGACGGGTTGATCGGCACGGCCACCGCACCCACGCCGAGGATGGCGAGCCAGCTGACGACGAAGTACCAGTTGTTCGCGGCGATGACGGCCACCCGGTCGCCGGGCTGGACGCCGGCGGCCACCAGCCCGCCCCGCAGGCGCCCGGTCTGCTCGCGCAGCTCGCCGTAGGTGGTCTGCTTGCCGCGCGAGATCAGCGCGACGTCCGCTGCGGGGTGGTCGGCGCAGATCTCGGCGAGGTTCACGCGGGCAGTTCAGCACGTCGCGCTCGTCCGATGCCGGTGGCCCGTCCCCCGGTAGACATGCACCGTGCACGATGGGATCGCCACCGACGGCCTGACCCGCCTGTTCCCCGGCGGCGTCGGCCTCGCCGACCTGTCGCTCGAGGTCGCGTCCGGTGAGGTGCTGGCGCTGCTCGGACCGAACGGGGCCGGCAAGACCACCACCGTGCGGCTCCTGAACGGCGTGCTCCGCCCCGACCGTGGGCACGCCCGCGTGCTGGGACTGGACCCGGCCACCGACGGCGAGGCCCTGCGGCGACGCACCGGCGTGCTGACCGAGCACGCCGGC
>CAZCJT010000271.1:0-4256 GCA_964498565.1 uncultured Acidimicrobiaceae bacterium | reverse complement strand
CGTTGGCGCACACCCCGTCGACCCGCCCCGGTGAGGTGCCCACCGCCGCTCCGAGGCGGTGGGTCAGCCACCGCTCCACGCCGCGCGTCGGCACGGCAACCACCTCGGCCGCGAACGGGTCGGCGAGCGGGACGGCCACGACCTCGACGAGGGCGTCCACGAGCGCGTCGGCCCGCTCCGAGCGGTGGATCGTGAACATCTGACCCCTTCGTAGTCGATCGCCGTGACCGCCCCCGACGGGGAAGGACGGTCCGCCTCCTAGTCTCACCGCATGGCCAAGGCACCCGTGCTCACCCCCCAGGCGGAGGACTTCCCCCGCTGGTACCAGGACGTCCTGAACAAGGCGGAGCTGGCCGACAACGGCCCGGTGCGAGGCACGATGGTCATCCGGCCCTACGGGTACGGCCTCTGGGAGCGCATGCAGCGCGAGATGGACGACCGCATCAAGGCCGCCGGTGCCGAGAACGCCTACTTCCCCCTCTTCATCCCCCAGAGCTACCTGACCCGCGAGGCCGAGCACGTGGAGGGGTTCAGCCCCGAGCTCGCCGTGGTCACCCATGGCGGCGGCAAGGAGCTGGAGGAGCCCATCGTGGTGCGGCCCACGTCCGAGACGGTCATCGGCGAGTTCATGGCCAAGTGGATCCAGAGCTACCGGGACCTGCCGCTGCTGCTCAACAGCTGGAACAACGTCGTGCGCTGGGAGCTGCGGCCTCGCCTGTTCCTGCGCACCACCGAGTTCCTGTGGCAGGAGGGCCACACCGCCCACGCCACGCGCGAGGACGCCAACGCCTACGCGACCCGGATCCTCCACGATGCGTACGCCGACTTCATGGTGGAGGTGCTGGCGATGCCGCTGCACCTCGGCATCAAGCCCAGCTACGACCGCTTCGCCGGCGCCATCAACACCATGGCGTGCGAGGCGATGATGCGCGACGGCAAGGCCCTCCAGATGGGCACCAGCCACGAGCTCGGCCAGAACTTCGCCTCGGCCTTCGACATCCGGCACCTCGACTCCGACGGCCAGCAGCAGCTGTGCTGGACCACGTCGTGGGGCACGTCCACCCGCATGGTCGGCGGCCTGATCATGTGCCACGGCGACGACCGGGGCCTGCGGGTCCCGCCCCGCCTCGCCCACGTCCAGGTCGTGGTGCTCTGCATCCGGGACGAGGACGGCGCCGCCAGCGTGGCGGCCGGCATCAACGACGACCTGGTCCGAGCCGGCGTGCGCTCTCGCCTCGACGACCGCGTCGACACCCCGTTCGGTCGGCGATCCACCGACTGGGAGCTCAAGGGTGTTCCCGTGCGCCTCGAGGTCGGGCCCCGCGACGTGGCCGAGGGCCAGGCCGTGCTCGTGCGGCGCGACACCGGCGAGAAGACGCCGGTGAAGCTCGCCGAGATCGCCGACGTCGTCCCCCGGCTGCTGGAGGAGATCCAGGCCGGGCTCCTCGCCGAGGCCACCACCATGCGCGACGAGCGCACGGCGGAGGCGACGACCATCGACGAGGTCCTCGACGCCGCAGCCACCGGGTTCGCCCGGGTGCCGTGGTCGGTCGTGTCCGGTGAGGACGCCGCCGCCCGCCTCGGCACGAAGGCGGTGACGGTGCGCTGCATCCAGCGCGCCGACGGCAGCGTGCCCCGGGGCGAGGACGAGGACGACCTCTACGCCATCTGCGGCCGCTCGTACTGAGCCGGCCTACGTGGGCGCGTTCCGGTTGCGGTAGGGTCGACGACCGAACTCGTTCCTGCTCGGAGCGTGGGCCTCTGGCCCACGCTTCTCTGCTTTCTGGACCAGAACCCCTCGAGGAGGTGCACGCCATGGCCAAGACCGATCTCGTCCGCTCCCTGGTCGAGCCCCTCGCGGCCGGGGCCGGAGCCGACATCTACGACGTCACCCTGGCCGGCGGGAAGCTGGTCGTGGCCCTCACCCGCAGCGGGGGCATCGACCTCGAGACCCTCACCAGCGTGGCCCGCCAGCTCAACGCGGTGCTCGACGAGCAGGATCCCATCAGCGGCTCCTACACCCTCGAGGTCACCAGTCCGGGCCTGGAGCGCAACCTGCGCACCGCCGAGCACTTCGCCGGCGCCATCGGCGACGAGGTCACCATCCGCACCAACCCCGACGTCGAGGGCGAGCGCCGCGTGCGGGGCGTGCTGCGCGCCGCCGACGAGCGCACCGTCACCGTCGAGCTCGAGGAGGGCGGCGAGCGCACCCTCGACATCGCCGACGTCGAGCGGGCCCGGACGGTGTTCAGCTGGGGTGGCGCCGACAAGCCCGGCGGCGGCCAGAAGAGGTCGGGCCCCCCCAAGAAGTCCCCGAAGCAGAAGACCGCATCGAACAAGGAATCGACATGAGCAACCCCGACATGTTCGAAGCCCTCCAGGCGCTGGCCGCCGAGAAGGGCATCTCCGTCGACACCCTGATGTCCGCCCTGGCCGACGCCCTGGAGTCCGCCTACAAGCGGATGCCCGGCGCCCTCGAGTACGCCTGGGTCACCATCGACCCCGGCACGTTCGACATCCGGGTCTACGGCCAGGAGCTGGACGAGGACGGCGAGCCCCACGGCGACGTCTTCGACGTCACGCCCGACAACTTCGGCCGCATCGCGGCCCAGACCGCCCGCCAGGTCATGACCCAGCGGATCCGCGAGGCCGAGCGCGAGCTCAAGTACGAGGAGTACGCCGGCCGCGAGGGCGACATCGTCACCGGCATCGTCCAGCAGAACGACAGCCGCTACACGCTGCTCGACCTCGGCCGGGTCGAGGCCCTGCTGCCCCAGGCCGAGCAGGTGCCCCACGAGCGGCCCGAGAACAACGCCCGCCTCAAGGCCTACATCGTCGAGGTCCGCAAGACGGCCAAGGGCCCCCAGATCGTCGTGTCCCGCACGCACCCCGGCCTCATCCTGGAGCTGTTCAAGCTCGAGGTGCCCGAGATCGCCGACGGCATCGTCGAGATCAAGGCCTGCGCCCGCGAGCCAGGGCACCGCACGAAGATGGCCGTGGCCTCCAACGAGAACAACGTCGACCCGGTCGGCGCCTGCGTCGGTGCCCGTGGCTCACGCGTCCGCCAGGTCGTCACCGAGCTCCGGGGCGAGAAGATCGACATCGTGCCCTTCTCCGAGGACCCCTACGAGTTCGTGGCCAAGGCCCTCCAGCCCGCCCGGGTCAAGGAGGTCCGCATCGACGAGAACACCGGCACCGCCATGGTCATCGTCCCCGACCACCAGCTCAGCCTGGCCATCGGCAAGGAGGGCCAGAACGCCCGCCTCGCCGGTCGCCTCACCGGCTGGGCCATCGACATCAAGTCCGAGACCCAGCTGGCCGAGGCCGAGGCGGCCTACGCCGCCGAGGACTGGGCCGAGGGCGAGTGGGTGGTCGACGAGGAGACGGGCGAGCAGGTGTGGCAGCCCGCCGAGGGCGGGCCGGCCGTGTCGGCCGCCGAGTACCTGGAGTCGGGCGACGAGGATGCCGAGGACGGTGCCCCGGCCAGCGAGGAACCCGTACCGACGGCCGAGGACGAACCGGTACCGACGGCCGAGGAGGACGCCACCCAGCAGGTGGACGTGCTCGGAGGGGCTGCCGACGATCCGGCATCCGAGCCGACCTGAGCCATCCGGAGCGGACCTGCGTCGGTTGCCAGCGGTCTGCTGGCGCCGACGAGCTGGTCCGCCTGGTCCGGAGCCAGGAGGGAACGGTCGAGTTCGGTCGTACACTCCCTGGTCGGGGCGCATGGCTGTGCACCGCGACGCTCTCCGAGTGCGCGGCGCTGGCGCTGCGCCGCCGGGCGTTCGAGCGGTCCTTCCGGGGCCCGGTCGATCACGCTTCGGTCGAGTCCGCGGTGCGCCGCGCCGCCGACTCCATTCGTGACCACGAGCAGAACGCGCGAGGATGACCGGTCGCGCATCACATCCCCACTGACGCAACGCAAGGCGAAACGAAGACTCTTGGCAGGCAAGATCAGGGTGTACGAGCTCGCACGTGAGCTCGGACTCGAGAACAAAGAGACCGTCGACCTGTGCAACGCACTCGGGATCGGCGTCAAGAGCCACTCCTCGAGCATCGTGGAGCCCCAGGCAGACCGCGTCCGGCGCAAGGCCGAGCGCGAGGGGCTGGTCCGCGAGCCCAAGCCCGACACCGGTGACGGTGCGGGCACGGACGCAGGCACCACCGAGGCCGAGGCACCGGCCGCGAAGCAGGCCGCACCCCCCAGGAAGGTCGTCGCCAAGCGGGCCGAGGCCGCGCCGAAGCCGGCCGCACCT
>CAZCJT010000270.1:0-4277 GCA_964498565.1 uncultured Acidimicrobiaceae bacterium | reverse complement strand
GTGCACGCGGTCGGCCGGTCGGCCACATCCGACGGCCTCGGCACCGCCCCGCTCGGCGCCGCGCCGATCGGGTGGCGAGCGCAGGCCACTGCGATGATGTCCCCGTGGACCAGCTCGCTCCCCTGACCCACACCCGCGTCGTGATGCGGGGTCTCACGCGGCGCTGCCCGCTCTGCGGCGGCGGGAAGATCTTCGAGGGTTGGTTCCGCCAGGTGGAGCGCTGCCCCCGGTGCAACTACCCCACCACCCGCGTTGAGGACCAGTGGATCGGCTCGCTCGGCATCAACACGATGGTCAGCTTCACCCTGCTGGTGGCCGTGATCGCCGTGGGCTTCGCGGTGACGTACCCCGACCCACCGGTCACGACGTTGCTGGTCATCGCCGTGGCCGTGGCCGCGCTGTTCCCGGTGTTCTTCTTCCCGATCTCCAAGTCGCTGTGGTCGGCCATCGACATGGCGATGCGCCCGCCGGAGCCGTCCGACGACATCGACCCCCGCTACCTGCCGCCGACCCGCCACGGCCCCGGCTGACGACCACCCGACCATCAGGTCGTGGGCACGTGGAAGTGGTCGTTGTGGCGGACGAGCGACCACGTGCGCTCCTTGACCCACGGCATGTCGGGTCGCTCCTGGTGCTGCCACTCGGTGATGCCGCAGTTCTGGATGAGCACGGCGCCGAGCCACCCCGTCATGCCGCGGCCGTGGAAGGCGGTGAAGCTGTGCTCGACCACCCCGCCGTGGCAGGCGACCACCACCGTCTGGCCCCGGTGGGCCCGGGCGATGGCATCGAGCGCACCGCCCACCCGGGCGGCGAAGCCGGCCCAGGTCTCGGCACCGGGCACGTGGTGGTGGAACGGCGTCCACACGTCGGGCGTGGGGAACCGCCGCTCGAGCTCCTCCCACGCCAGGCCGTCGCCCTCCGGCCCGATGTCGAACTCCCGCAGGTCCTCGACCTCCACCACCTCCGGGTCACCGATGGACGGAGCCACGATGGCCGCCGTCTGCGATGCGCGGGGCAGGGTCGACGCGTAGAGGGCGTGGACCTCGCCGAGCTCGCCGGTGCGGGCCCAGCGCTCCCGCAGGGCCTCGGCCTGACGGCGCCCCAGGTCGGACAGGCCCGTGCACCCCTGGCGGCCGCCGACCACTCCCTCGACGTGGGACTGGGCCTCGCCGTGGCGGACGAGGACGATGCGCGTGGTCGTCATGTCTCGACCGTACGCGGGACGGGCGCCCCGCAGGGCGCCCGTTCCGGTGAGTGTTGCTGGTCCGGCCAGAGCCGGTCCGGACAGACCTAGAAGTCGTCCATGCCTCCGGGCATGCCGCCGCCGGCGCCCTTCTCGGGCTGGTCGGCGATCACGGCCTCGGTGGTGAGGAACAGGGCCGCGATCGAGGCTGCGTTCTGCAGCGCCGACCGGGTCACCTTGGCGGCGTCGATGATGCCGGCCTTGGTGAGGTCCTCGTAGTTGCCGGTGGCCGCGTTGAGGCCCTCGGACGCACCGGACATGGCCAGCACCCGGTCGACCACGACGCCGCCCTCGAGGCCGGCGTTGCGGGCGATCTGCTTCAGCGGCTCCTGGAGCGCGTGGGCCACGATCTTGGCGCCCGTGGCCTCGTCGCCGACGAGGTCGCCCACGAGGGCGTCGACCTTGGCCTTGGCCCGCAGCAGGGTGGTGCCGCCACCGGCGACCACACCCTCCTCGATGGCGGCCTTGGTGGTGCTCACCGCGTCCTCGATGCGGTGCTTCTTCTCCTTGAGCTCGACCTCGGTGGCCGCGCCGACCTTGAGGACGGCGACGCCGCCCGACAGCTTGGCGAGGCGCTCCTGGAGCTTCTCGCGGTCGTAGTCGGAGTCGGTGTTCTCGATCTCGGCCTTGATCTGGCTGATCCGGCCCTGGAGGTCGGCGTCGGTGCCGCCGCCGTCCACGATCGTGGTCTCGTCCTTGGTGACGACGATCTTCGCCGCCGTGCCGAGCAGGTCGAGGGTGGTGTTCTCCAGCTTGAGGCCGATCTCCTCGGAGATGACCTGGCCACCGGTGAGGATGGCCATGTCCTGCAGCATCGCCTTGCGGCGCTCGCCGAAGCCGGGGGCCTTGACGGCGACGGCCTTGAAGGTGCCGCGGATCTTGTTGACGACGAGGGTGGCGAGGGCCTCGCCCTCGATGTCCTCGGCGACGATGGCGAGCGGCTTGCCGGACTGCATGACCTTCTCGAGCACCGGCAGCAGGTCGCGCACGGCGGAGATCTTCGAGGAGACGAGCAGGACGTAGGGGTCGTCGAGGACGGCCTCCATGCGCTCCTGGTCGGTCACGAAGTACGGGGAGATGTAGCCCTTGTCGAAGCGCATGCCCTCGACGAGGTCCATGTCCATGCCGAAGGTCTGGCTCTCCTCGACGGTGATGACGCCGTCCTTGCCGACCTTGTCGATGGCCTCGGAGATCATGGTGCCGATCTCCTCGTCGGCCGAGGAGATGGAGGCGACCTGGGCGATCTGGCCCTTGCCCTCGACCTCGACGGCCATGTCCTTGATCGCCGTGACGGCGGTCTCGACCGCCTGCTCGATCCCCTTCTTGAGGGACATCGGGTTGGCGCCGGCGGCCACGTTGCGCAGGCCCTCGCGGACCATCGACCAGGCGAGGACGGTGGCGGTGGTGGTGCCGTCACCGGCGACGTCGTCGGTCTTCTTGGCGACCTCCTTGACCAGCTCGGCGCCGATGCGCTCGTACGGGTCCTCGAGGTCGATCTCCTTGGCGATGGAGACGCCGTCGTTGGTGATGGTGGGGGCGCCCCACTTCTTGTCCAGCACGACGTTGCGGCCCTTCGGGCCGAGCGTGACTCGGACGGCGTCGGCGAGCTTGTTCATGCCCGCCTCGAGCGAGCGGCGGGCTTCGCTGTCGAACGCGATCATCTTGGCCATGTGTCGACCTTCTTTCCTCGGCGGTTAGCAGTCCTAGACAGAGACTGCTAACAGCCAAGCACGTCCGGTTAGCAGTCGCAACACCAGACTGCTAGCGCTCAGCCGCCCGCCACGGCGCCTGTTCTGGTCCGGCTCGCAGGCTCGCCCGACCAGCGGACGCCGTTCCTGACGGCTTCGCTCCGCTCACCCGCCAGCAACGGCGGGGATGATGGCGACGGTCTCGCCGTCGGGAACCGGGGTCTCGAGGCCGTCCATGAAGCGGACGTCGTCGTCGGCGACGAACACGTTGACGAACTTGCGCAGCTTGCCGTCGTCGTCGAGCAGGCGGTCGGCGAAGCCGGGGTGGGCGGCGTCGAGGGCCTCGAGCACCTCACCGACGGTGGCGCCCTCGACCTCGACCTCGGACTTGCCGCCGGCCATGGGGCGGAGCGTGGTGGGGATGCGGACGGTGGCGGTCATGTTCGGGGCTTCCTCGATGCTCGGGGTGGCGCGGCCGGATCGGCCGGCACCGATGGTAACGAACCACCCCGTCGGGGCATTCCCCCGCGTGCCGCCGGTTGGTGATGCCGGCAGCCGGCGGTGACACTGCCCGGGTGGCGACCCTGCTCCGCACTGCCCACGGCGACTTCGATCCGGCGGCGGTGGCCGCGGCCAAGGACGGCCGCACCGTGGCGGTGTGCCTGCCCGCACGTGACGAGGAGGCCACGGTCGGCACCATCGTCGAGACGTTGCGGCGAGACCTGCAGGAGGACGTGGCGCTCGTCGACGAGTTGGTCGTGGTCGACGACCACTCCGACGACGACACCGCACGCGTGGCGCGGGACGCCGGCGCCACCGTGGTCGACGCCCGCACCACGCTGCCCGAGGTGACCGGCGCCGGGAAGGGAGCCGCCCTGTGGCGGTCGCTGCACGAGACGGCCAGCGACCTGGTGGTGTGGGTCGACGCCGACATCACCGAGTTCCGCTCCCACTTCGCCACTGCGCTCATCGGAACCCTGGTCGAGCACCCCGAGGTGTCGTTCGTGAAGGGCGCCTACGACCGACCCCTCGTCGAGGGCGAGGGCGGCGGCCGGGTCACCGAGCTGGTGGCACGGCCGGCGCTGGCGATGCTGTTCCCCGAGCTGACCGTCGTGGCCCAACCGCTCGCCGGCGAGTACGGCGGCCGGCGGGAGCTGCTGGAGCGATTGCCCTTCGTCCAGGGGTACGGCGTCGACATCGCCCTGCTCATCGACGCCCACCGCTCGGTCGGCACGGCCGGCCTGGCCGAGGTGGATCTCGGCGTGCGCCGCCACCGCAACCGCACCATCGGCCAGCTCGGTCCGCAGGCGGCCGAGGTGCTGCGGGCCACGCTGGTGCGGGCCGGG
>CAZCJT010000269.1:0-4304 GCA_964498565.1 uncultured Acidimicrobiaceae bacterium | reverse complement strand
CATGAACACCGGGACCACCACCCGCAGCGACTTCAACAGCGAACGGGACATCCTCCCGCCCGGCCGGATCGCCCTTGTCGTAGCCGAGGTGGTCGGTCAACTCAGCGGCCAGGCCGCGTTCGAGGACCGCCTTGATCATCTCGGGCAGGAAGCCACCCTCCCCGGTGAGCCGAAGATCGCCGGCATCAACCCGGTCCATCAGCTCATCGAGCAACCCAGCATCGACGAGCTGCTCGACCGCAGCCCGCTCCGCAGAGCGCTTGTCGTCATCGGTCATGGTCATGTCACTACCTCACTGGATTGAGGAGCTTCTACACAGACCATCTGACACGCCCCACGAGGATGGCGCTGATGAGAAAGCACACAACCACCCACTCACACTGGAGACCCCCGTCGGCGCCTGCACGTACGAGTTGCAGATCGAGCCGTTCGTCGTGTCACCGAGCCAGACCCACGTCGTCGATAACACCCCGGCAGAAGCACGTCTCACGCTCACCACGTGCCATCCCAAAGGCTCAGCTCGCCAGCGGCTGAGCGTGACCGCCACCATGGTCGGTGCCGAAACCATCGACGCCTGACACCCGTCCGCCGTAACCCCTGCACGCCACTCGAGACGCTCGCCCACCCGCCTCGCTGCGCTCGACGCCCTCCCGGCAGACGGGACCGCCCGGATCGGTCCGTTGATGGTGACCACTCTTCCGTAAGACACCGTCACAGCCGGTGCCATGGTATGCGCGCTCAGATCCCGCCACCTCGGCGAAGTGTGCTTGGGGTTGACATTCGGCGCACCGCCGATGGAGGCACGCGGACGCTAGGTTACGACACGGCGTCGTAGAACACGCCAGTCAAGGAGCCGTCGAGATGAATCGCAGGAGGGCCGGGTTGGTGCAAGTGACACCGAAGGTCACGCAACCCGAGGCGACAAGTCGGCATCGCGGTCTGTCGGGTCCGAGACCCCTTACGAGGGGAACCCAGACACCTGAACCGTCGACCCGGTACTCGCCGACCCCGAAGGGACTACACTGCGCGCCCGAGACGGCATCGGATCACCGGCTGGGTTGCCGTGACGACCTGTGGGCTCATCGCGATCCTGAACGTCGTCATGCTGCTCGGTGAGGGATCTCGTCCTCGTCGGACGCTCGAAGCTCCACCTTCTCCTCGGCATGCTCGTCGCTGGATGGTCGACTCGCGTCCTGGACCTATTGGACCGCGACTCGGTCCACGGACACTTCGGCAGTCATGTGGAGGAGGCCGTTTGATCGTTCCCGGGCGCAGCCAACGGAAACAGCGAACCAATCGCTCTCGCCGACGGCCGGTCTTCGCGGCACGGCGGCGGTGGCGGAGCCATGTCGGCACTGCGGGACTGGTCGTCGGCCTCGCGGCCGCCGGGTTTGCGCTCGTCGAGGTCATCTCCGACATCGCAGTTGATGGCACAGCCCTCGAGGACTACGAGCACACCGAGCATGGGAAGCGGGCGGAGGTTTACACCGGCACGTCCCCATGACGGGATCGTAGGCGACAAACACGAGGGGGCGGCAGAGAAGCGGGTAGACCACGCGAGTGCTGCGATCGAGCGGCTGCTCAAGACCTGTCGGGGCACCCGGCGAGAGGAGATGGCTATGGCCACCACTGCGTTCACCGTCGAGGGGATGACCTGTGAGCACTGCGTCGCTGGGTGTCTGGCGAGCTGTGCAAGCTGCCCGGCGTCGAGCACGTCGCCGTCGATGTGGCATCGGGCCGGGTCGAGGTGACGAGTACGGGGCCGATCGAGAGCGCTGAGCTAGGTGCGGCGGTCGACGACGCCGGAGACGTGGTGTCGTCATGAGCAGCTCGATGCAGGCTCGACCCGACGTGGACGTCGAGCCAGGGCCGGTGCGCCAGCCGCTGTCAGCTCGGGAGCAAGCGATCGGTGTGCTGTTCGGGCTATGGATGGTCGTGGGGCTGTTCCTCGACGGCTGGGCGCACGACAACAACGAGCCCGAGTCGTTCTTCACTCCCTGGCACGGCGTGCTCTACTCCGGCTTCCTCGCCGCCACGCTGGCCGCGCTGGCCGTCGCGCAGCGGCATCGCCGGCCGGGTGCCGGGGTGTTCGATGCGCTCCCTCGCGGGCACGGCCTGACGTTGGCGGGGTTGGCCGTGTTCGCGGTGGGTGCCTTCGGTGACCTGGTGTGGCACGAGACGCTCGGGGTCGAGGTTGGGGTCGAAGCCCTGCTGAGCCCCACCCACTTGCTGCTGTTGATCGCGGGCGTCGTCGCGCTCAGCGCGCCGTTGCGGGCCGCCTGGCAGGACACCGGTGCTGTCCCTACGGGACTTCGTGAGTTCTGGCCTGTGGTGTTGTCGCTGGCGCTGCTTGTCGCGCTGGCCGGATTCTTCCTCCTGTACCTGTCGCCGTTCGTCAATGACGCGGCCGGCGCCCGTTTCGACCGTGTCGCCGGAGTGGACCACGATCATCCCAGCAGCGATGTCGGCGAGCTCCAGCAGCTGCTGGGGGTGGCGTCGATTCTGATGACCACCCTGATGTTGGTCGTGCCGGTCCAACTGCTGCTGCGCAGGTGGGCGCCACCCCGTGGCACGCTGACGATGCTGGTCGGGGTCGTGGTGCTGCTCTTCGTCGCGCTCGACGAGTTCAGCCAGCCCGGACTCGCCGTGGCCGGCATCGCCGCCGGTGCCGCAGGTGACCTGGCGGTGACGAAGCGGCAACCTCGTCTGGCCGGTGTCGCGGTCACCGTGGTGATGTGGCTCGGGTACTTCGCGCTCTATCAGCTCACGGTCGGCACCGTTGCCTGGTCGGCCGAGCTGTGGACCGGCACGATCGTCCTATCCGGTCTGGTCGCGGCCGCGATCAGCCTGGCATCCGCCGGGCCGGCCACGCCGTTCGCCCCGTCCGGCGAGCCCCCGGAAGTTTGAGGGCAGACCATGTACGCAGGGATCGGATTCGTCGACCTCGCCGGGTTCACGGCTTTGACCGAGGCCCACGGCGACACCGAAGCAGCAGACCTAGTCGAGCGCTTCGTGGCCATGGCCGAGGCGGAGGCCGCCGAGGACGACCGGGTCGTCAAGTCGATCGGTGACGCCGTGCTCCTCCAATCGCCGTCTGGGCAGCGGGCACTTGAGTTCACGATCCGCCTGATGCGACGGTGTGGCACCGAGCCCGGTTTCCCGCTCTCCCGCGCCGGGGTGCACAGCGGTCCCGTGGTGGTCCGGGGCGGCGACGTGTTCGGATCCACGGTCAACGTCGCGGCCCGTATCGCCGGTCAGGCCCGCGGCGGGCAGCTACTGCTCAGCGACGATGTCCGCTCCGAGGTGCCTGACGGCATGGAAGTGGTCGACCTGGGCGAGTTCGACTTCCGCAACGTCACTGGTCCGGTGCATCTCTACGAGCACCGGCTCGGGCTCGACCACGGCTGCGCTGGAATCGATCCGGTCTGTCGCATGCGGGTCGAGCGTGACCGCGCCGCGGGGCGACTGCGCCAGCGAGGAAAGGACTACTGGTTCTGCTCCCTTGCCTGCGCCGAGCGGTTCGCGTCAGACCCGGGTGCCTTCACGTCGTAGCGGCACAGCCACAGCCCGGGCCCCGGCTGCCCTCTCTGCCCGCACCTTCTCTACTACGTTGCGTCGTAGATGCTTGGTCGTGTGCTTGGAATCGTCGGGCGGGTGCTCATCGCCACCGGCGTGCTCGTCCTGTTGTTCGTCGTCTACCAGCTCTGGGGGACGTCGCTCGTCGAAGCCCGCGCCCAGGACGCGCTCGAGGACGACTTCGCAACGGTCCTCGCCGCACCCGAACCGCCACCCCCGGAAAGCGAACCGAGCCCGGCGGCGACTGCCCCGGCAAGCACCACATCCACGTCCGCTCCGGAATCGCTGCTGCCTCAGGAGGGGAGCGCTGTCGCCCGGCTGGAGATCCCCGCCATCGGGGTGGACAAGATCGTCGTGGAAGGCGTGAGCCAGCCAGATCTGCGGCGCGGGCCAGGCCACTACCCGGGGACTCCGCTGCCGGGCCAGGCCGGCAACGCGGCCATCGCCGGGCACCGGACCACCTACGGAGCCCCCTTCTACCGGCTCGACGAGCTCAAGCCGGGCGACGTGATCCGGGTCACCACACGGGACGGGGTGTTCGAGTATGAGGTGACCGGCAGCGAGGTGGTCGCACCCACGCGAGTCGACGTGCTCGACGACTTCGGGGACGACCGTCTCACCCTCACGACCTGCAATCCCCGCTACTCGGCGGCGCAACGCCTGATCGTCACCGCCCGTCTCGACCGACCGCAGACCGCCGCCACGGCCGACGCCGCCGATCGCCCGAT
>CAZCJT010000268.1:0-4319 GCA_964498565.1 uncultured Acidimicrobiaceae bacterium | reverse complement strand
CGTGATCGTCGCCGGATCGTCAGCGCGGGGCCACCGGGCGGTCGGCCTTGGCGTCGTACAGGCACCGATCGGCCCGGACCATGCACTGCTGCATGGTCTCGCCCTCGGCCCGCACCGCCACGCCCACCGAGAGGCCGGCGTCGACCTCGGCGAGCAGGTCCCGGGTCCGGGTCACGAGGCGCAGCGCCAGCCCCGCGGCTGCCTCGCCGTCGACCCGCGGGACGATGATGGCGAACTCGTCGCCGCCGATCCGGAACAGCTGGTCGTCCTGGCGCAGGCACTCGAGCATGGCCTGGGCCGTCTGGACGAGGATCTGGTCGCCGGTGACGTGGCCGAGCCGGTCGTTGACCTGCTTGAACCAGTCGATGTCGGCCAGCACGATCGCCACCCGGTCGCCCCGGGCGTCGAGGACGGCCAGGGCCTCGTCGAAGGCGCCCCGGCTGCCGACCATGGTCAGGGAATCCCGCTCGGCCCGCAGCCGCAGCGCCTCGTGGACCCGGACGTGGTCGAGCATCCGGGCCACCGCGCCGGCGAGCAGCTCCATGGCCTCCCGGGCCTCGACGTCGAGCCCGCCCGGCATCTCGTCGGCCACGAACAGCAACCCGGCCTCGTACCCCTGGCACCGGACCGGGAACACGACCAGCGAGGTGCCGCCGCTGCGCCGGATGTCGTCGAACACCGGCTGGACGTGGCCGTCCTCGTCGCCGCCGGCCATGCACGAGGAGATCCCGCCCAGCTCGCCGGTCAGATCCGTCATCTGGCGACCGTCGAGGCGGCGGAGCGCCGGCGACAGGGACCCAGCGGCGGCCCGCACGGTCGTGCACCCGTCCGCCCCGGGCAGGGCGATCATGGCCGAGCTGGTGCCCGCCACCCTGCACGCCATGCGGACCGCGGTGTGGGCCACCATCGCCTCGTCCTCGCAGGACGCCAGTTCGGCGTTGGCCCGGGCGAGCGAGTGCAAGGCGGTGACGGCATCGTCGACGCCCACCCGCTGCAGGGCGCGCTCGAGCTCGACGCTCACCCGCTCGATCTCGTGGACCTCGCCCGGGGGGATCGACCGGGTGGCCTCCACGCTGAAGACCGCTCGCACGACACCGTCGACCCGGAGGGGAAGCGCCACCTCGGCGGCCAGTCCGGGGGCCGCGGCGATGAACTCGTCATCGGCGCCGGCGTCGACGAACTCGGACCGTCCGCTGCGGAACGTGCGACCCAGCACCCCCATCCCGACGGGGATGCCGTCCATGACCTGCCAGTACCCGCGTTGGGCCAGGCAGCGCAGGAGCCCGTTGCGCTCGACGTAGACCGACGGGAGGAGGCCGAGCGCGCCCACGTGGTCGCAGGCGGCGGTCGCCACGTCGATGGCGGTGTCGAGGGAGCCGAGGTGGGCGGCCAGGCTCGCCGTGCGCTCCTGGGGTGTGTGTCCGGGCGTGATGCGCTCGCCGCCGGCGAGTCGCTGGTCGAGCAGCGGCCCCGCGCCGTAGCGGACGCCGAGCCGGCTGAGTCGGTCGCAGCACAGCTGGTCGTCGATGCCGGTGGCGATCACCGCGATCGAGCGGCTCCGGCAGTAGGCGACGACCGCCGCCACGGTGGCGGTGCCGTGGCCCTCGGCATCGGCGATCACCTCGGGGGTCAGCACGACGAAGTCGACGAGCACGCCGGCGAGGGCGGCCAGGTCGGCGAGCCCGCCCACCCGGCAGGCGATGAAGTGGTGCCCGCTGCCGGAGGCGGGGACCGACGAGACGTCGAAGACCGCGACCACGTCGGGGCCGGCGGGGGCCGGGTCGACGAGGAACCGGAGGACGCCATCGGGGGCATCGGGCGCGAACGACCCGAACGTCGTCGCCACGGCCAGGTCCACGACCGCGCAACCCGCTCCACGAGCCGACTCGTGCTGCACTCGACCTCCGGACACGCAGGCCGCCCTGCTGCCCGGCGACCATACGTGAGCGTCCCGGGGCGATGCGCTGTCGTGCTCGATCCTCCCCCCCGGGATCGGCGCACCATCCGTCGGGGGCGGCGACCGGCCGTCCCCGACGGTGGGTCATCGTCGGGGGTCGTCGCTACGGTGCGGACACGTGACCTTCTTCCAGGTGACCGATGACCAGATCGTCGCGGCATGCGAGGTCGAGACGGTCGACGAGGCCGGCCTCGTGTGCCGCAACGTCTACACGTGGACCGAGAACGACCTGCTGGCGCGGGTCGCCGACTGGTTGGCCACCGTGCCGCTGCGGGTGGCGATCATCTTCGTGATGGCATGGGTCGTCAACCGGGTGGTGCGCCAGTCGATCACCCGGTTCGTGCGGGGCATGACCGACGGCGACCACGACGAGGCCCGCCGGCGGCTCCGGAAGCTCACGCCGAAGACGCTCCAGGCCACCACGGCGGTCCAGCCGCTGCGGGCCGCGTCCCGAGCCCAGACCATCGGCCTGGTGCTGAAGAGCACGGCCAGCATCGTCATCTACGCCATGGCCGTGATCACCGCCCTCGCCGAGGTGGGCATCAACCTGGCGCCGCTGATCGCCGGCGCCGGCATCGTCGGTGTGGCGCTCGGCTTCGGCGCCCAGTCGCTGGTCAAGGACTTCCTGTCCGGCCTGTTCATGCTGGCCGAGGACCAGTACGGCGTCGGCGACGTCATCGACGTGGGGGAGGCCACCGGCACGGTCGAGGTCGTGAACCTGCGCACCACCAAGCTGCGCGCCGTCGACGGCACGGTGTGGCACGTCCCCAACGGCGAGATCCGCCGCGTCGGGAACATGTCCCAGCAGTGGGCGCGAGCCCTGCTCGACGTCGAGGTCGCCTACTCCACCGACCTGGGGAAGGCGGAGCGGGTGGTGAAGGAGGTCGCCGACCAGCTGTGGCGCGAGGACACGTGGCGCACCGAGATCCTCGAGGAGCCCGAGA
Source organism: uncultured Acidimicrobiaceae bacterium (assembly GCA_964498565.1). Lineage (GTDB taxonomy): Bacteria > Actinomycetota > Acidimicrobiia > Acidimicrobiales > Salinilacustritrichaceae > Salinilacustrithrix. Next base: position 1,418 of record CAZCJT010000268.1, on the reverse strand, counting down.
TCTGGGGTGTGGAGACGCTCGGTGCCAGCGGCGTCGCGATCCGGCTCGTGGTCAAGACCCAGCCCGGTCGGCAGTGGGCGGTCAGCCGGGAGCTGAACCGGCGGATCAAGGACCGGTTCGACGCCGAGGGCATCGAGATCCCGTTCCCGCAGCAGGTGATGTGGGTGCGCAACGAGGGCAGCAGTGCGGAGGTTGCCGACCCCGAGGGCGGTGCCGGCGCCGGCGCGCGACGCGGGTGAGCGCCCGCCCCGTGCGCACCCGCGCGCTCGAGGCCACGGCCAGCCTGAACCCCGGCGCGTTCGCCGTCGGCGACTGGGGCCTCTTCGTCAGCATCGCCCTGATCTGGGGCTCGTCGTTCCTGTTCATCGCCATCGCCCTCGACGCCGTGGAGCCGGGCCTCATCACGTGGGGCCGGGTCGCGCTGGGCGCTGCCGTCCTCAACGCCGTGCCCCGCGCCCGCACCCGACTGGCCCCCGAGGACGGCTTCCGCATGGTGCTGCTGTCGCTGCTGTGGGTCGCGATCCCGTTCACGTTGTTCCCGCTGGCGGAGCAGCACATCTCGTCGGCGGTCACCGGCATGCTCAACGGGTCGATGCCGGTCTTCGCCGCGCTGGTCGCCGGCGTGCTGCTCCGCACCCCGCTGGGCGCAACCCAGGCCACCGGGCTCGTCGTCGGCCTGCTCGGGACGCTCGCCGTGTCGCTCGACCAGCTCGGCGAGGGCGACAACGCCTGGCTCGGTGTCCTCATGGCCCTCGGGGCCACCGTCTGCTACGGCTTCGCCATCAACATCGCCGCCCCGCTGCAGCGCAAGTACGGGTCGCTCGCGGTGATGGCGCGGATGCTCGCCCTGGCCACGGCCTGGACCGCGCCGTTCGGGCTGTGGTCGATCCCGGGCTCCACCTTCGAGGTCAGCCCCGCCCTGTCGGTGGCCTTCATCGGCGCCGTGGGCACGGGCATCGCCTTCGTGATCATGGCCACCTTGGTCGGCTCCGTGGGCTCGACCCGTGCGTCCATGGCCACGTACCTGATCCCGGTGGTCGCGATGGTGCTGGGCGTGACCGTCCGCGACGAGCAGGTGGGTCCGGTGGCCGTGGTCGGGGTGGTCCTCGTGGTCGCCGGCGCCTACTTCGCGTCCCGTGCCGAACGGGCGGTGCCACCAGCGCCCATCGCCATCCGCGAGCCCACCTGACGGACGGTCGGAGACAACTGGCAGTACTGGTGTAGCGGCGGGCTCAGCCCTCGTCGTCGTCCACCTCGGCCGCATCATCGTCGGCGACGACGCCGGTGGTGGACGGCTCCTCGTCGATCGGCCCGGGAGCCACCACGGACGGATCGGGCATGTCGTGGTCTTCAGCCATGGCCGCCCCTACCCGGGTGCTGGGCCGGCCATCCCGGTCACGCCCGGAGCGACACCAGGT
>CAZCJT010000267.1:0-4330 GCA_964498565.1 uncultured Acidimicrobiaceae bacterium | reverse complement strand
GGCCGGCTCGTCCCGGAGGTCGGCCTCGGCGGGCTCGGACGTGGCCCCCTCGGCGGCGATCTCGGCGACCAGCGAGACGAGCTCGTCGGTGAGCGGCACGACGAAGCCGGCCTCGGACCGCGCACCAGCACGTAGGCGGAAGATGAGGCCACGGCGATCCGTGGTGAAGCCGACGAGCTGGAGATCGTGCATCGCGTGGAGCGACAACCGGACAAGTGCCGCGGCATGGCACGGTACCACCACATTCCGTGCTGAACCCGACCCATCGGTCAGGCGCCCCGCTCGACCGTGCGGTGCCGCAACCGTGGTGCCAGATCGGCGTCGGCCAGCAGGCGCAGGGCCCGGGCTTCGCCCACGTCGATGACCACGGCGTCATCGGGATCACGCTCGCACAGGAACGTGACGACGCAGTCGTCGCAGGCGCCGACGGTGGGGCCGACGCACGTCGAGCAGTCGATCACCAGGGGCTCCGACGGGGTCATCGGTGCGGGCATGGGTCCTCCAGGTGCGATCGTCCCGGCCGATCCGGGTTCGAGGTCGCACGGTACGGAGGGGGTCCGACAAGAACCCCCCGAGCCCCTGCTCAGGCGTCCGCGGGGAGCTCCTCCACACCCTCGCCGTTGCCGCACCAGCGGCACTCGACGGACTGGACCTGCTCGTCGAGGACGTCGACGTCCTCGACCTGGAGCTCGCCGCCCACGGAGTAGTGGTGGAACGCCCGCGTCCGGCGCGTCGTGGTGACGTCGAACCGGGTGAGGTTCCCGCATCGGTTGCAGCGGTATCGGGGCGGGGCGTCGCCGCGGGGCTCGGTCACGGGGCGAGCGTACCGACGTGCCGGCGGTGGACCGAGCCCGAGTGCGCCGGGTGCGGCCATCGCCAGGACGCCCTTGACAACCGAACGTCTGTTCGCTTCACTCCGACGTCATGGCTGCCCCCACCACCCGAGCCGTCCGCCGAGCACGTCTGCGCACGCCGGGGCAGGGCAGCCTGGACGACCTCGGCACGCCGCTCATCGACGTGACCTTCTGCGTGCTCGACCTCGAGACCACGGGCGGCTCGCCCACCGACGACGCCATCTGCGAGATCGGCGCCATCAAGGTCCGGGGCGGCGAGTGCCTCGGCACCTTCCACACCTTCGTCGACCCGGGGCGTGAAATCCCGGCCCAGATCACCGTGCTCACCGGCCTCACCACGGCGATGATCCGCCCCGCCCCCACGATCGACCACGTCCTGCCGAGCCTGCTCGAGTTCCTCGGCGACGCCGTCTTCGTCGGCCACAACGTCCGCTTCGACAAGGGGTTCGTCGACGCCGCCCTGGCGCGCGCCGACCGCGACCAGCTGCCCAACCCCACCGTCGACACGTGCGCGCTGGCCCGCCGTCTCGTGCGCGACGAGGTGCCCAACTGCAAGCTGGGAACCCTGGCCGAGCGGCTCCGGCTCGACCACCGGCCCACGCACCGGGCGCTGGACGACGCGCTCGCCACGGCCGACCTGCTCCACGTGCTGCTCGAGCGGGCGGCGGGGTTTGGCGTGTCGACCCTCGACGACCTGCTCGAGCTGCCCACCGCCGCCGCCCACCCCCAGGCGAGGAAGCTGGCGCTCACCGATCGGTTGCCCCGCTCGCCCGGCGTGTACCTGTTCAAGGACGCAACCGGCCGGGTCCTCTACGTCGGCAAGGCCTCCGACCTGCGGGCCCGCGTCCGCAGCTACTTCTCGTCCGACACGCGGCGCAAGGTGGGTGGGCTCCTCCGCGAGACGGCCGCCATCGACCACATCACCTCCACCTCCCCGCTCGAGGCCGCGGTCACCGAGATCCGGCTGATCCACGAGCTGCTGCCGCGCTACAACCGGCAGGGGACCACGTGGGCGAAGGCGGCCTACCTGAAGCTCACCGACGAGGCCTTCCCGCGCCTGTCCGTGGTGAAGCGGGTCCGCGCCGACGGGGCCACGTACCTGGGGCCGCTGCCATCGGCCCGGGCGGCCCGACGGGTGGCAGACGCGGTCGAGACGGCCCTGCCCATCCGTCGCTGCACGGCGGATCCGGCGCGCCAGCCCCGCGCCGCTCCGTGTGCGCCGGCTCAGCTCGGCGTGAGCACCTGCCCCTGCGCCGGCGACGTGGACGAGGCCGGCTACGAACCCATCGCCGAGTCCGTACGGCAGGCGCTGACCACCGACCCGACGACCGTGCTCGACCGTCTGCTCACCCGCATGGAGACCCTGGCCGGCCACGAGCGCTACGAGGAGGCCGCCGACATGCGGGACCGCGCCATCGCCTTCGCCGACGCCCACCGACGGGTCCGCCGGCTCGACCTGGTGCACCGGGCCGGCCGACTGGTGGTGCGGGTCGGCGAACAGCGAGCCGTGATCGAGGACGGACGGCTGCGCCACACCGAGGACGCCGACCACCCGTCGCTGTTCGGCCAGGCCCACGCCGATCCAGAGGCCGATCGGACGGTGCCCCTCTGGGTGGAGCCGGCGGCCGCCGACGAGATCTCGGTGCTGGCCGCCTGGATCGACCGCAACGCGGCCCGCATGCGCATCGAGCACTGCGACGGGCTGCTGTGCTCGCCGCTCCCCCGGCTGCCCGATCTCTCTTCGCGCTAGGCCGGGGGCGCCTGGATGTCCACCGGTTGCCCGAGGGCGCCCACCAGCAGGGCGATGAGCTGCTCCCACGGGGCGGCCGCCGGCGGCGGCAGGTCGATGGCCCCGAACAGCAGGAAGCCGAACCCGACGGCGTGGCAGAACCGCACGACCGCCTCGGTGTCGAGCTCCTCGGCCACGAGCCCGCTGGCCTTGGCGTCCTCGACCAGGGCGGCGAAGGTCGTTGCCCGCTGGTGGAGGAGGTCGCGCATCAGCTCCGCGACCTCGGGATCCCGGCGGGCGGCCACGAAGGCCTCCAGCAGCAGGGCCTGGCCGGCGTCGAAGGGATCGGTCAGCAGGTGGGAACCGACGGTGGTGAGCACGTCGGTGGCGCGGCCCTCGAAGCGGTGGTCGGCGAAGAGCTGCTCGAGCTCGTCGGTGGTGCGCGCCTCGATGGCCGCCAGCAGCAGCTCGGCCTTGCCGCGGAAGCGGCCGTAGATGGCACCGGTGGTGAACCCAGACCGGCGCGCGATCTCCTGGACCCCGGCGCCGTCGTAGCCCTTCTCGGCGAACACCGCCGCCGCCGCCTCGATGAGCCGATCGCGCGTCGGATCCTCGCTCACGGGCGCGGCATCGGTCATGAGCCCAGGGTAACGATGGTTATCACTGCCGGCCACGATCGCGCTCTAGGTTCTGGCCCCCGACGGTTTCGAGAAGGGTGCGCCATGGCTGGTGGTTTGGTCGGACTGTTGGATGACGTCGCCGCGCTGGCCAAGCTGGCCGCGGCCTCGATCGACGACGTCGGTGCCGCCGCCGGACGAGCGAGCATGAAGGCGGCCGGCGTGGTCATCGACGACACCGCCGTGACCCCCGCCTACGTGCACGGCCTGGCCGCCGACCGCGAGCTGCCGATCATCCGGAGGATCGCCACCGGTTCGCTCCGCAACAAGCTCCTCTTCATCCTGCCGGTCGCGATCCTGCTGGCCGAGGTGGCGCCCACCCTGGTGGAGGTCATTCTCATGTTCGGCGGCGCCTTCCTCTGCTACGAGGGCGCCCACAAGGTCCTCGGCGCCCTGCAGGGACACCACGACGACCACGCCGACGTCCCGGCGGCCGCCATCGGGGAGGACGCGGAGCAGGCCACCATCGCCGGCGCCATCCGCACGGACTTCATCCTGTCGGCGGAGATCATGGTCATCTCGCTGAAGGAGGTGATCGACGAGCCCTTCGTGTCGCGGGCGATCATCCTCGTCGTGGTCGCCATCCTGATCACGATCGTCGTCTACGGCCTCGTGGCCGCCATCGTGAAGATGGACGACGTCGGTCTCCGCCTGTCCCAGCGATCGTCGCCCCGCGCCCAGCAGGTCGGCCGGGGCCTCGTACGGAGCATGCCGGTGCTGTTGCGCTGGCTCTCGCTCATCGGCACGGCGGCGATGCTGTGGGTGGGTGGGCACATCCTGCTGGTCGGCGCCGACGAGCTGGGCTGGCACGCGCCGTACGAGGCCGTCCACCACCTCGAGGAGGCGGTCCACGACACCGGCGCCGCGAGCGGCGTGCTCGAGTGGCTGGTCAACACCGCCGCGTCAGCGGTGCTGGGCATCGTGGTGGGCACCGCCATCGCGCTCGTCGTCCAGAAGGTGACGGCCAACCGCGGGCCCGAGGCCGCCGCCCACCACTGAGCGGCGGGCGGTCAGGTCGGGGAGGTCCGGGCCACGACGCGGGCCAGGACCGACTCGGCCGACCCGTCGTC
>CAZCJT010000266.1:0-4333 GCA_964498565.1 uncultured Acidimicrobiaceae bacterium | reverse complement strand
GTCAGCGCGTCCTGGCAGGACTTCTTCGCCGACTACAAGCGAGACGTCGCCTCCGAGCCGATCGCGTCGCCGGCCAGCAACGGCGCCGGCGCGCCTCCCACCGCGGCACCGACGGCCGCCGCCCGCCCGGCCGCACCGACGCAGCCGCCGAAGAAGGAGGTGGCTGCCGCCGAGGACGAGGCCGGCGAGCCCATCCGGGGTGTGGGCGCCCGGATCGTCGAGAACATGGAGCGCAGCCTCGGCGTCCCGACCGCCACCAGCTTCCGCAACGTCCCCGCCAAGCTCCTCGAGGTCAACCGAGCGGTGATCAACGGCTACCTGGGCCGCACGCGGGGCGGCAAGGTCAGCTTCACCCACCTCATCGGCTACGCCGTCGTCCGGGCCATCGCCGACACCGTGCCGGCCATGAACAACAGCTACGTCGAGGGCACCGACGGCAAGCCCCGCATCGTGCGCAACGACCACATCGGCCTCGGCATCGCGGTCGACGTCGAGAAGGCCGACGGCAGCCGCTCGCTGCTCGTGCCGGTGGTGAAGGACGCCGACACCCTCGACTTCCGCGGCTTCTGGGGCTCCTACGAGGAGCTCATCCGCAAGGTTCGCAACAACAAGCTGAGCCCCGACGACTTCTCGGGCATCACGGTCAGCCTCACGAACCCGGGCACCATCGGCACCGTCCAGTCGGTGCCCCGCCTCATGCCGGGCCAGGGCCTGATCGTGGGCGTCGGGTCCATCGACTGGCCGGCCGAGATGCAGGCCGCCGACCCCGAGACGCTGGCCGACCTCGGCCTGTCGAAGGTCATCACGATCTCCTCCACCTACGACCACCGCATCATCCAGGGTGCCGAGTCCGGGGTGTTCCTGAAGCGTGTCCACGAGCTGCTGCTGGGTGAGGACGGCTTCTACGACGAGATCTTCCGCGCCCTCGACGTGCCCTACGAGGCCGTCCAGTGGCGGCAGGACGTGCGGCCGGTGGACCAGGAGGCCTACCGCCGCGAGAAGCAGATGGCCGTCCAGCGGCTGATCAACATGTACCGGGTGCGCGGCCACCTCATGGCCGACCTCGACCCGCTGCGCTGGCGCGAGCCGAACATGCACACCGAGCTCGATCCGCTCACGTACGGGCTGACCATCTGGGACCTCGAGCGCGAGTACCTCACCGGGGGCCTGGCCGGGCGCGACCGCATGACCATGCGCCAGATCCTGAAGGTGCTCCGGGACGCCTACTGCCGCACCCTCGGCATCGAGTACATGCACATCCAGGACCCCGAGCAGAAGGCCTGGATCCAGGAGCAGGTCGAGGGCGTCGAGATGGAGCTCGAGCCCGAGGAGCAACAGCACGTCCTCGGCCGGCTGAACGCGGCCGAGGCCTTCGAGAAGTTCCTCGCCACCAAGTACGTCGGCCAGAAGCGCTTCGGCCTCGAGGGCGGCGAGTCGGCCATCGTCATCCTCGACGCCGTGCTCGAGCGGGCCGCGGCCGTGGGCATGGACAAGGCGATCATGGGCATGGCCCACCGCGGCCGCCTCAACGTGCTGGTGAACATCGCCGGCAAGGACCTCGACCAGCTGTTCAGCGAGTTCGAGGGCTACGTGCCGGAGGGCTCGGTCCAGGGCAGCGGCGACGTCAAGTACCACCTCGGACAGGAGGGCGTGTACTGCTCCCGCCACGACCAGGAGATCCCCGTCGAGCTGGCCGCCAACCCGAGCCACCTCGAAGCCGTCGACCCCGTGGTGGTCGGCATGGTGCGCGCCCTGCAGGACCAGATCGACCGGCCCGAGGCGTTCAGCGTCCTGCCGATCCTGATCCACGGGGACGCCGCCTTCGCCGGCCAGGGCGTCGTGGCCGAGACCCTGCAGATGTCCGACATCCGCGGCTACCGCGTCGGCGGCACGGTCCACCTGATCGTCAACAACCAGATCGGCTACACCACCACGCCCGAGGCCAGCCGCTCGGGCATCTACTCCACCGACGTGGCCAAGATGATCCAGGCCCCGGTGTTCCATGTCAACGGCGACGATCCCGAGGCCTGCGTGCGGGCCGCCCGGCTGGCCTTCGAGTTCCGCCAGCAGTTCAACAAGGACGTCGTTATCGACATGGTGTGCTACCGCCGCCACGGTCACAACGAGGGCGACGACCCCAGCTACACCCAGCCGATGATGTACGCCAAGATCGACCAGCACCGGTCGGTCCGCAAGCTGTACACGGAGTCGCTCGTGAAGCGGGGGCACATGACCCTCGACGAGGCCGAGGCCGCGCTCGACGACTTCCAGGCCCGTCTGCAGGCCGCCCTCGACGAGACCCGATCCCACGTCGAGGAGCACATCGCGGCCGAGCCGCCCGCTCCACGAGGCGTGCGGCCCCACATCGAGACCGGCGTCGCACGCGAGCAGCTCGACCGGGTCTTCGCCGCCCTCGACTCCACGCCCGACGCCTTCAACCTGCACCCCAAGCTGGCCAAGCAGTTCGACACCCGTCGCAAGATGTGGGAGTCCGGCGAGGTCGACTGGGGCCTGGCCGAGTCCCTGGCCTTCGGCACCCTGCTGCTCGAGGGCATCGACATCCGCCTGGCCGGCCAGGACACCCGTCGCGGGACCTTCGCCCACCGCCACGCCACGCTCCACGATCACCGCAACGGCGCCGAGTACGTGCCGCTGGCGAACATCGCCGACGGCCAGGGCAAGCTCTGGATCTACGACTCGCTGCTGTCGGAGTACGCGGCGCTGGGGTTCGAGTACGGCTACTCGGTGGAGAACCCGAAGGCCATGGTGGCCTGGGAGGCCCAGTTCGGCGACTTCGTCAACGGCGCCCAGATCATCATCGACCAGTTCATCGTGGCGGCGGCCGACAAGTGGAAGCAGGACTCCGGTCTGATCATGCTCCTGCCCCACGGCTACGAGGGCCAGGGTCCGGAGCACAGCTCGGGGCGCATGGAGCGCTTCCTCCTGCTGTGCGCCGAGGACAACATCCAGGTGGTCAACGCCACCACGTCGGCTCAGTTCTTCCACCTCCTCCGGCGCCAGATGCACCAGGAGGTGCGCCGGCCGCTGGTCGTGTTCACGCCCAAGTCCCTGCTGCGGGCCAAGGCCGCCCGCTCGGCCGTGTCCGAGCTCACGCAGGGCTCGTTCGAAGAGGTGCTGCCCGACCCCGCCGTGGCGTCGGGTGCGCTCGACCCGACCGACGTGCGCCGGGTGGTCTTCGCGGCCGGCAAGGTGGCCCAGGACGCCATCGCCGCCCGCGACGAGCGGCAGGTTCCCGTGGCGGTCGTGCGGGTCGAGCAGCTGTACCCGTGGCCGGCTGCCCGCCTGGCCGAGGAGCTGGATCGCTACCCGAACGCCACCGAGCTCACCTGGCTCCAGGAGGAGCCCGAGAACATGGGCTCGTGGAACTTCGCCAGCCGCCGGCTGTACGAGGGGTTCGGTGACAGCCACAAGATCCAGCGGGTGTCGCGGCACGAGTCGGGTTCGCCGGCCACCGGCGCCAACAAGATCCACCACCAGGAGCAGGCGATGATCCTGGACAAGGCGCTCACGTACTAGCGGGCTCCCGGCGCCCGGACCACGACCACGGCGATGTCGTCGCGGGTGTGGTCGCCCTGGAACGCCACCGCCGCGGCGGCAACGGCGTTGGCGAGATCCTGCGCCTCGGCGCCGGCGCAGGCGGCCAGGACCTCGCGGAGCCGTTCCTCGCCGTACAGCTCGGTGCCCCGACGGGCCTCGATGACGCCGTCGGTGTAGAGGACCAGGGCCTCGCCGGGCGCAAGGGCGACCTCGACGTCGTGCAGCTGCAGCGGCTCCAGCATGCCGAGCAGGTGGCCGGTCCGGCCGACCTCGTCGACCGTGCCGTCGACCCGCACGCGCAGGGGCAGGTGGTGGCCGCCGGCCGACACGCGGACGTCGACGGAGCCGTCCCGCGGCTCGACGGTGAGGTACAGCGCCGTGCAGAAGCCGTCGGCGTCGCTGCGGGCGATGGCGTCGTGCAACCCCCGCAGGACCTCGCTCGGCGTGTCGGTGCGCACGGCGAGGGCCCGGATGGTGTGACGGGCCAGCGCGGTGACGATGGCCGCCGACGCCCCCTTGCCGCACACGTCGCCGAGCGCCACGCCCCACACGCCGTCGTTGAGCTCGAAGACGTCGTAGAAGTCGCCGCCGACCACCGTGCCGTCACCAGCGGGGCGGTAGGCGCCGCCCACGTCGATGCCGTCGATGGTCGGCATGGCCGGGGGCAGCAGCGTGCGCTGGAGGGTCTCGGCGAGGGCGCGGGCGCCCTGGGCGGTCCGCCCGGCCCGCTCGCGCTCGGCCAGCAGCCCCCGTTCGCAGGCCCGGCGCTCGCGGG
>CAZCJT010000265.1:0-4339 GCA_964498565.1 uncultured Acidimicrobiaceae bacterium | reverse complement strand
CGACGGCGTCGAGATCGTGGTCGCCGACCTTCCCGGCCTCATCGAGGGCGCCGCCGAGGGCAAGGGCCTGGGCCGCCAGTTCCTCCGCCACGTCGAGCGGGCGCGGGTGCTGGTCGTCATGGTCGATCTCGCGCCGTCGGCGATGCACTCGCCGGCGCAGCAGCGCGAGATCCTGCTGCACGAGCTCACGGACTACGACCCGGTGCTGCTCACGCGGCCCCGCATCGAGGTGGGCTCGCGCGCCGACCTCGACGACGGCACCTGGGACTGGGACGGCGAACGGGTCACGGCCGTCACCGGCGAGGGCGTGCCGCAGCTGGTGGGCCGGATGGTGCAGGCCGTCACCGACGCCCGCGCCGAGATGCCGGCCCGCGAGGCCTACGTGGTCCACCGCCTGGAGGGCGAGGGCTACCAGGTCGTGCGCGATGAGACCGGCACCGGGTGGGACGTGCGCGGCCGCGAGGCCATCCGTGCCGTGCGCCTGTCCGACCTCACCAACCCCGAGGCCCTCGACGAGGCCCACCGCCGGCTCAAGACGCTCGGCATCGACCGGGCGCTGGCCCGCGCCGGTGCCAAGCCAGGTGACACCGTCCGGATCGGGAAGCTCGAGTTCGACTACGAGGTCGAGTGAGCGTGGGCGAGCGCGGCCAGATCGTCGTCGCCAAGATCGGATCCTCCTCCATCACCGGCGACGACGGCACCATCGACGAGGCAGCGATCGCCAAGTTCTGCCTCGAGGTCGCCGGGCTCCGAGCCGCCGGCCACCAGGTGGTGATGGTGACCTCCGGTGCCATCGCCGCCGGCCTGCCCGCCATGCGCTTCGACGTGCGGCCCCGGGACGCCGTCACGCTGCAGGCCGTCTCGGCCGTGGGCCAGAGCCGGCTCATGGCCGTGTACGACCGCGAGCTCGCCAGCCACGGGCTGATCGCCGGTCAGGTGCTGCTGGCCCCGCTCGACTTCATGGTCCGGGAGCAGTACCTGCACGCTCGCTCCACGCTCGGCCGGCTGCTGGACCTCGGCGTCGTCCCGGTGGTCAACGAGAACGACGCCATCGCCGACGACGAGATCCGCTTCGGCGACAACGACCGCCTCGCTGCCCTCGTCGCCCACCTCATCCGGGCCGACCTGCTCGTGCTGCTCACCGACGCGCCGGGGTTGCTCACCGCCGACCCCCGCTTCGACAGCACGGCGTCGCTGATCGAGGAGATCCTCGAGGTCGACCAGTCGCTCGAGGCCCTCGCCGGTGGGGCGGGCAGCGACCGGGGGAGCGGCGGCATGGCGTCGAAGCTGGCGGCGGCGAAGATCGCGGCGTGGTCGGGTGTGCGGGCCGTGATCGCCCAGGCGTCCCGCGCGGACGTGTTGGCCCACGCCGTGGACCGGACGGTGGGCGTCGGCACGGTCGTGCAGCCTCGCAAGCAGCGACTCCCGGCCCGCAAGCTCTGGATCGCCTTCGCGGTCGGTGCGGCCGGCACCATCGTCGTCGACGAGGGCGCCCGCCGGGCGCTTCTGGAACGGGGCGTGTCGCTGCTCGCCGCCGGCGTCGTGGATGTCAAGGGCGGCTTCGACGTCGATGCCGCCGTCGAGATCGCCGGACCCGACGGGCGGGCGTTCGCGAAGGGGCTCACCCGCTTCGACGCCGCCGGCCTCCGTGCGGTCCTGGGGACCCGGACCGACGACCTGCCCGAGGGCGCTCCCCACGAGGTCGTCCACCGGGACGACCTCGTGGTCCTGCCCTGAAGCTGGCAGGGATGGTGGTGCGGCGGGCTTCGCCGCTACACCCGCACTGCCAGTTTCAAGAAGGGGTGCCGTCCGACGGTTGACCCTCTGCCTGGGTCTGTGGGGCGGGGGCCGACTCCTCGGCCAGCGCGCCGGGGGCGGCCTGGGTCTCCGGGGCGATGCCGAGCTGGGCCTTGATCTCGGCCAGGCGGCTGCTGGCCTCGACGTTCATGGCGGCCTGCTCGACCTCCAGCATGCGGCCCTCGACCGAGGAGCCCTGGAGCTCCTGCATGCCCTTGGCCTTGGCGTAGCGGGCCTCGACCTTGGCCCGGACCTCGTCGAGGGACGGCACGTCCTCCCCGACGGTCACGGAGAGCTGGCTCATGGCCTTGTTCATCTCCTCCTGCATGTTGGCCTGGTCGATCTTGCCGAGGAGGGCCTGGCGCTCGGAGAGCTTCTTCTGCAGGGCGGTGGCGTTCTGCTGGACGGCGATCTTGGCCTGGTCGGACGCCTCGGAGGCCTGGAAGTGGAGGGCCTTGAGATCCTCCACCTCGGTCTCGAGGGCAATCATCCGGTTGGCGAAGGACTCGGCTGCCGAGGTGTACTCGGCAGCCTTGGCCGTGTCGCCGGCCTTCTGGGCCTGGTCGGCCATCATCACGGCCTGCCGGGCGTTAGCGGAGACCTTCTCCAGGTCGGTCATCACCCGGTTGAGCCGCATCTCGGTCTGCTTCTGGTTGGCGATGACGTTCGCCGCCTGCTGCGTGAGCCGCTTGTGCTGCTCGTGGGCCTCGGTGATGGCCTGCTCGAGCTGCACCTTGGGGTCGGCCCGCTCGTTGAACGAGCTGTCCGACTTGGCTACGAAGTACTTCCACCAGCGTCTGAAGGCCTTGAGCATGCTGGGATCGTAGACCGGTCCCGGGCTTCCGACGCCCAGCACCCCCACCGAACCCCCTGTCAGCGTCCGACCATGGTCCGCAACGGCATGCCGAGCACGGTGGTGAAGCCGAGGTAGACGAGCCCCGCCGTCCCGATGGAGAGCCCGCCGGCGAGGATGGTCGGCAGGCCGCCGACGAAGAGGTCGACGATGCGGCCCACGGCGGCGCCGGCGAGCGCGGCGGTGACCACGGCACCGAGCGCCCCGCCGCCGAGGTCCACCGGACCGATCCGCCAGCGCAGCGCCAGGCGCAGCAGCGTGAGCTCGACCCACGCACCCAGCGCCGAGCCGAGCGCGATGCCGACCGCACCCAGGTGGAGGAAGAGCGCGGAGTCGGTGAGCTCGTCCTCCAGCTGGATCGACGTGCCGACCAGCACGACTCGGTCGAGCAGGAACATCACGGAGAGGGCCGCGACGCTGGAGACGATCACCCGCACGAGCGCGATCCGGGCCGGCGTGCGGGGATCGTCGAGGGCGTAGAGGGAGTTCTGCAGCAGGCGGGATGCCGTGGAGGCGAGGAGCCCCAAGGAGTAGGCGGCCAGCACCAGCCAGACCAGGCGGGTGTCGGACGCGTTGAACTCGCCACGCTGGAACAGCGCGGCGACGAGCGGCTCGCCGAGAGCGATGTAGATGACGGCGGTGGGGGCGACGAAGAAGGCGACGCGTCGCAGCCCGCCCTCGACCCGCCGAGCCAGGTCGGCGCGCTGCTCGGGACGCATCCGCGAGAGCTCCGGCAGCTCGGAGGCGGCGATGCTCATGCCGAACAGCGACACCGGCAGCAGGTACAGGACCTGCGCGTAGGTACCGGCGGCGACGGCGCCGGTGACGAGGAGGCTGGCGAGCACGAGGTCGAGGTAGCCCGAGATCTGGACCACACCTCGACCGAACACCACCGGTCCGAGGCGGCTCATCGCGTCGCGGACGCCGTCGAGCGTGCGGTCGAGGGACAGGCGCAGGTCGGGCACCAGCGATCGGACGGTCGGGAGCTGGACGAGCAGCTGGGCGAGGCCGCCGATGACGACGCCCCACGCCAGCGCGTTGGCCAGGCTGCGCTCGCTCGAGCCGCCGATGGCCACGATGGCCACCACCGCGATCTGGGCCACGTTCCACAGCACCGGTGCCACGTAGGAGAGGAAGAAGCGGCGGTGCGAGTTGAGGATGGCGAGGCACCAGGCCGAGAGCACCAGAAGGCCGACGCCAGGGAACATGATCCGGACGAGGTCGACGGTGACGTCGAGCTTGTCCGGGTCGTCACGGAAGCCGGGGGTGAGGACGATGGTGATCGGCCGGGCGGCGACCATGCCGAGGAGCACGAGCACCGAGACGGCGGCGGCCAGCAGGCCTGCCACCGCACCCGCGGTGCGGCCGGCCTCCTCCTCGTCGGTGTCGACGAGCCGGGCGTAGACGGGGATGAACGAGGCCGACAGGACGCCCTCGCCGAGCAGGTTCTGCAACAGGTTGGGGATGCGCAGGGCGGCCTTGAACGCGTCGGATGCGAGGCCGACGCCGAGGAAGCCGGCCGTCACGATCTCGCGGACGAGGCCGGACAGGCGGGACAGCAGGATGCCGGCGGCCACGAGGGTCGCGCCGCGACCGGTGGCGCCGAGGTCGGCGTCACCCTCCAGCCGATCCAGGCGCTGGGCCCGCTGGCGGGGTCGGACGCTGGCGTCGGTTTCGGTCACGAGGCGG
>CAZCJT010000264.1:0-4339 GCA_964498565.1 uncultured Acidimicrobiaceae bacterium | reverse complement strand
ACCCGCTACTCGCCACCCTGGCGGGAACTGGTGAAGTGCTCCATGCCCGGATGCGGAAGGGCTCCTCCCAGCGCGGTCACAACCGTTTCGTCGAAGAGCTCATCGCCCGCGTCCGCCGAGCCGGCGCCACCGGGCCGATCACCGTGCGCGCCGACGCCGGGTTCTTCGCCTGGAAACTCACCGACACGCTCACCCGATTGGGTGTGGCGTGGTCGGTGACCGTGCGGATCAACCCCAGCATGCGCAAGGCGATCGAGGCCATCGACGACACCGTCTGGGTCGACATCGTCTATCCCGACGGCGGCAGAGCTCAGGTCGCCGACACCACCTACACCACCGGCCAGGGCCGCAAGAAGCGGTCCGTCCGTTTGGTCGTGCGCCGCACCCGCCGCACCGAGAAAGCCCAGCAGCAGCTGTGGCCGGACTGGCGCCACCACGCCTTCGTCACGAACCTCGACGGCACCGCGGTCGAGGTTGACCGTCACCACCGAGCGCATGCCGTGGTCGAGTTGAACATCCGCGATCTCAAAGAAGGCGCCGGCATGGAGCACTGCCCGTCCGGGGTGTTCTTCGCCAACGCCGCCTGGCTCGCCTGTGCCGTGCTGGCCCACAACCTGATGCGCTGGACGGTCCGCCTCGGCGGCATGCGACCCGACGAGCTCGTCGTCACCCGCACCATCCGTCGTCAGCTCATCGACCTGACCGGCCGACTCGTGAACCGCTCCGGGACACCCACCCTGCGCATGCCCACCAACTGGCCGTGGCGGCACAGCTTCACCCGCGCCCTCGACGCCCTGCGCTCCGTCCCCGCCGTCCCGATCTGAGCCCCGGCCAGCGGACTGGCAGCACCGCAGAAACATCCAGCGCGCCCACAACCGATCGCGCCCACGACCCTGACCCGACGCGCCTCGACACCGGATCACGACCGCCGACACGGCCCCTTCACCACCCGATCAACCCATCGAGTCGGTGGATCCAGGCTAAGTGCCGCACCCGGCAACATGTGGATGGCGGGACGTGCGCGGCCCCCCATGGGCCGCGCGCACGTCCGTCCATGTCGGCTCGGAGCCGACACAGGTGGATCAGTACTGGAAGAAGCCCACCAGCGGATTCACGTTCCCGGCACCACCCGGCTGGATGGTGACCTGGTAGGTCGCCGGCGGGGCGGAGGCCTCGAGGCGGTCGCCGTCGCCGACGAGCGGGTCGAGGATCGCGGAGAGCGGGTCGAGCAGCCTCACCAGCGGGTCGAGGACCGGGTCGTCGATCACGTTGAGCGTCAGCGTGTCGCCGTCGAGGTCGTAGGCCACCAGATTCGGGTTGCCGTCGACGTTGAGGACGCACCGGCTGAAGGTCAGCAGGGCGTCGTCCCCGTCGTAGATGGGGCCGGTGAAGCTGACCCCGCCGTCAGTGGAGCGGGTGACCAGGATCCGGTCGTTCTGGCAGCTCGCCACCGGGGCGGTGAACTCGACGAGCACCACCTCGGTGGAACCCGACGCGCCGCCGCGAATCGAGCGGATCGCCAGGCTCTGCGGGTCGCCGGTACGGGCGTCGAGACGGGCAGATGGCGCCGACTCGTCTCCATCGAGCACCTGGGTCACGAACAAGTCGTAGTTCGCGGCCGACTGCAGGCCCTGGACCTCCGTCTGCCAGCCCGACGCAATTGGATCGTTGTCCACGGTGGAGGTGGTCTGCAGCCGGTCCTCCGCGCTGTCGAAGGTGTCGTTGTCGTCAGGACCGGCGTAGACGGCCACCTGCGCACCGGGAACGACGCCGTTGACCGTCAAGGTCACCGAGTCCGGCCTAGTGGCGGTCACGGTCGCCGTGACCGGCCCCGGGCCCAGGTCCTCGAGGATGAAGCTTGAGCTGAACCCGGTGGTTGACGCGTACGTCGAACCGGCGGAGAGCTGGTCGCCTCGGCTGAGCTGCTCCTCGAACTCCTCGATCGTCACCTGGTCCTCGACCTGCGCCGTGTTCGGCTCGTTCGACGCCGTGGGGGTGGCCACGATGTAGAACAAGTCGGTGGAGTCGTAGACGTAGCCCTTGTTCACGCCGGCGGCGGTCTGGGTGAAGAACCGGCGATCGCCGGTGGCGCCGACGAAGGTCACGGTCTCGTCCTCGGTGATGTTGCCCGTTGTCGCCGTCTGAGGGACGAAGACGGTGCGCCCCCCGATGCCGAAGGCGTCGACCGGACGGTCCTGGCTGTCGAGGTCGAGGGCACTGGTGCCGCCGTTACCCGGGTCGGCGTAGACGACGGGCACGACGTTCTCGGGGTTGTCGCCGTCGATGGTGAAGTCGATCTGACCGCCGACGGGCGCGATCCCGGTGCTGGTCTGTGCCGGGGTCACGTTGGCGCCGTTCACGGAGATGATCTGGGCCGACGGGCCCGGGGTGGTGTCGGCCCGGCCGTCGTTGTCGAAGTCCCGGAACCGGACGAGACCCCCCGAGGACGTCAGGTGGTCCTCCAGCAACAGGGTGACCGAGTAGCGCAGCGCCTGGTTCAGGCCCACAGCGGAGTAGCTGCGGTCATCGGCCGGGGTGTTGGCCTCGCCGCCGGTGTCGTTGGCCACGATCGTGGCGGCGACGGCCGGGTTCACCGTGATGGTGGCGTTGCTCGTGACCGTGTAGTCGATGCGGCCGCCGAGACCGAAGCGGTCGACGGGCTGGTTCACGCTGTTGAGGTCGAGGAAGGTGGAGGGGCCGGTACCCGGATCCTCGTAGATCACCGGGATCACCGACTCCGCCTCGGCACCGTCGACCGTGAAGGAGATGGTCCCGTTGGCCGGGGCGATGTTGCCCACGGTCTGGGCCGGCGGCTGCAGCGCCCCGCCCTGCAACGCCACGATCCGGGCGCTGACCGGGGTGGCGCCGTTCGGATCAGCGATGTCGTCGTTGTTGAGGTCGGCGATGGTGACCACGCCGTTGGCGCCGATGGTGATGTTGCCGGCATCGACGATGGTCACCCGGTACCGCTTGGTGTTGTCGAGCGAGCTCGCCGTGTAGATGCGGTCGTCCTGACTCGATGCCTCGGCGACGAGCCCGTCGGCCCGCAGCGAAGCGGCGGTGGCGGGAGTGATGGTGAGGCTCGGGACGCCCGGCGCCGGGGTGCCGTCGGCGCCGCCGCAGATCTCGAGGGTGCGCTCGGCTGACTGGGACACGGCGTTGACGCCGCCGAAGACGTGGGCCGAGCGCAACAGGGCCGCCTGGTCGGTCAGGAAGTCGCACGTCGCCGAGCGGTCGGTGTTGCCGGTCTCGAGCAGGATCGGAGCCTGCTCGACGCCGCCGTGGGGACCGCCGGCGAGCGCGTCGGGGAAGTTGCTCCCGGTGGCAACGTTGACGTGGCTGGGGTCGAAGCCCTCCTCGTCGATCGCGTACTCGGCGATGGCGACCGCGGTCTCGCCTCGGTTCGCGCCAGCGAGGCGCGTCGTCTCGATGCCGTCGTTGTTGAGCCGGTTCTCCTGGGCGGCCGAGATGGCAGCGGGGCCGCCGAGGACGATGAGGTGGTCGATGCCGAGGGTGTCGATGGTGGTGGCGGTGATCTCGGGCACCGTGTTGAGGGTCGTCAACAGGACCGGGTACGAGGCGTGCGCCGACAGCGGGCCACCGGCCATAGCGTCCGGGAAGCTCTCACCGGTGGCCAGGATGGCGGTGCGCTGCCCGTCGCCGTTCGTACCGACGTTGTCGCGACCGGGGGTCGAGGCCACCCGGGAGGCGGTGAAGTAGCGGTCGGCGCCGCCGATTCGGTTCACCGTGTAGCCGGCGTTGCGCAGCTCCGCCTCGACCCCGGTCCCGAGGGCAGAGACGCCGCCGAGCAGCCGGATCGAGGTGGTGCCGAGCTCGTCGAGCGCGTCCATGGTGACAGCCGGCACGTCGTTGCGAGCCGCGAGCAGGATCGGCGCGTCGACGGCTCCGGCGAGGTACGTGCCGGAGAGGGCGTCGGGGAACGCGTCGCCCCGAGCGATGATCGCCTCCGTGGCGCCGCCGGGAAACGTCTCGGTCGCGATGGTGGCCGCCGTGCCGTAGCGGTCGGGGCCCTGCAGACGAACGAGGTCGAAACCTGGTGCAGCGCTGGCCGGGCTGCTGGCCCCCAGCACGAACAGACTGGAAACGAGGGTGACGGCGGCGGTCGCTGCGATCACGCGACGCACTCTCGTCACCGTTGGGTTCGCCATCGAAGTCTCCCATGGAAGCAAGGTTGTGAGGCCCGCAGGTTACACATCGCCCGGCGCGATTGGGCGCATGTGCGCGAATCGAACGCCCGGAAACCGGGATGGTGTCGGCGACACATTGGGGCTCTCCTGACGTGGATGTGGGTCACGCGGCGGCCTGAGCGGGGGGTCGT
>CAZCJT010000263.1:0-4344 GCA_964498565.1 uncultured Acidimicrobiaceae bacterium | reverse complement strand
CTGCTCGCCCGGGCCCGGGCCGCCTCCGACGGCGACCGCTACGACCAGCTCCTCGACGAGGTCGAGGCCCGTGGCACCGACCCGTGGGCCGCGGCGGACGAGCTCCTCGGCCGAGACTGAGCCGGCCCATCCGAGGCAGCAGCTGTGGGCGCGTAGGGTCACCGGCGTGGCCGACCTCGTGCACCTGGAACGACGCGACGACGGCGTCGCCGTCATCACCCTCGACAACCCCAAGGTCAACGCGCTGTCGTCCGGCCTCCTGCACCAGCTGCGGGATGCCGCCCGGGCCCTCACCGTCGAGCCGCCCCGCGCCGTGCTGGTCACCGGCGGCCCGAAGGTGTTCGCCGCCGGAGCCGACATCAGCGAGTTCGGCGGTCCGGGCGAGGCCGAGACGGTGGGCACGGCCTTCCTGGAGGCCCTCGAGGCCGTGGCGGCGATCCCCCGGGCGACCATCGCCGCCATCGGCGGGTACGCGCTCGGTGGTGGGTGCGAGCTGGCGCTCGCCTGCGACCTGCGCATCGCCAGCGACCGGGCCCGGTTCGGCCAGCCCGAGATCCTGCTCGGCATCATCCCCGGTGGCGGCGGCACGCAGCGCCTGGCACGCCTCGTGGGCCCCTCCCGGGCCAAGGACATGATCTTCTCGGGTCGCCAGGTCGACGCCGAGGAGGCGCTTCGCATGGGTCTGGTCGACCGGGTCGTGCCGGCCGCCGAGTTCGAGTACGCCGCCATGGCCTGGGCGTCCGATCTCGCCCAGGGGCCCGGTGCCGTGGTCGGTCTGGCCAAGCGGGCCATCGACGAGGGCCTCGACGGTGAGCTGGCCTCGGGACTGCGCCTCGAGCAGCGGCTCTTCGCCGAGTCGTTCCGCACCGAGGACAGCCAGATCGGTGTGGCGTCCTTCTGGGAGCACGGGCCGGGGAAGGCCACCTTCACCGGTCGTTGACCCGTCGGTCCCGGGCATCCGGGACCGATGACCCTGTGCCGCCCGACCGTCGGGGTGGATGCTGGGTCCTGAGGCCGGACGGCGACCGTCCGCCGGCCGCAGGAGGCAACGATGGAACGCATCGTGGTGGGTGTGGACGGATCCGAGGGCTCCGTCGCCGCGCTCCGGTGGGCCGTGTCCGAGGCCGCCCTGCGTGGCGCCGTGGTCGAAGCGGTCAACGCCTTCCACGTGCCCTACGTGGGCGCCGCGTCGGTGATGCCGCTCATGCTGGACCCGGAGGACTTCCGCGTCTCCGCCAGCGCCCTGCTCGACAAGGTCGTCGACGCCGCCGACGCGTCGACCCTCCCGGAGCCGGTCCGTCGGCTGGTGGTCGAGGGTCCGGCCTCCACCGTCCTGGTGGACGCCGGGCGCGGTGCGTGCATGCTCGTCGTCGGCGCCCGTGGCCACGGCGGCCTGGCCGGGATGCTCCTCGGCTCGGTCAGCCGCCAGGTCACCGAGCACGCCTCGATCCCCGTCGTCGTCGTCCCGAAGGAGCGGACATGACGGGGGCCCGCTGGGCGAGGTGATCGAAGCGCTAGGTCGGGGCGAAGCCCTCGCCGAGGAGGTCGAGGGCCTCGCCGATGAGCCGAGCGAGCTCACCTGGGTGCTCCGATTCCAGCCACTCCTCGATGGCGACCCGCATGGCCGCCATCACGGCGACGGCCAGCACGCGATCCCGCAGGTCGGGGGTCCCGTTCCCGGTACGGCTGGCGATGAGGCCGGCGAACAGGTCCACCCAGGCGGTGTGGATCTCCAGGGCACGGGACAGCAGCGAGCTGTTGGCTGCGACGAGCTCGTGGGCACCCAGGAGCTGGCCGCGGTCGAGCTCGTACCGCTCGGCGACGGCGACCACGGCGTGGCGCACCGAGTCGAACACCGGCTCCTCCCGGGGACGCCGCTCGAAGGCGGCCCGGAGGTCGGCGAGACGTCCCGGCTCGGTGTCGACCACCAGGTCCTCCTTGGTGGGGAAGTACCGGAACACCGTGGTGCGCGACACGTCACAGGCGGCGGCGATCTCGTCGATCGTGACGTGGCCGAACCCCCGCTCCGCGAACAGGGCCATCGCCGTCGACTGCAGGAGCCGCCGGGTCTGGCGCTTCTTCCGCTCGCGCAGGCCCACCGGCTCGGGATCGGAGGTCATCGGGTCACGATAGCGACCGAGTGCCAGTTGTGACTGAGCCCGATGTGTGGCTGAGTGCCTTCTCCGGTACCGTGCCGCCGCCCCCCATCGCCTCGAAGGTTGGTCATGACCGCGCTCGCTCGCCTCTCCCTCCGGTTCAAGGCCGTCACCATGCTGCTGGTGGCGCTGCTGCTGGCCGCCGGCACCTTCGCCGTCACGCGCCTGAACCAGGAGCTGTTCCCGTCCTTCGACGTGCCCTACCTCGTCGTGACCGCCGCCCAGCCCGACGCCAGTCCCTCCCAGGTGGCCGAGGGCGTCGCCGCACCCATCGAGGACGTGTTCCGGGCCACCGAGGACCTCGCCAGCGTGTCCTCCACCAGCCTCGAGGGGCTGGCGATCATCTCCGCCGAGTACGAGTTCGGCACCGACATGGCGGAGCGGGAGCGGGAGATCCGCGACGGGATCGAGCAGGCGCGGCTGCCCTCCAGCATCAACACGCCGACCGTCGAGCGCATCTCCCTCGACTCCTTCCCCGTCTACACGATGGCCGTCTTCGGCGACGACCTCGACGTGACCGAGCGCTTCGTCGAGGAGGAGCTGGCCCCGCGGCTCGCCACGCTCGACGGCGTCGCCGACGTCGCCCAGACCGGAGGCAGCGCCGAGGTGGTCTCGGTCGAGGTCGATCCGGCCCTCCTCGCCACGTCGGGCCTCACCATCGGCGACGTCGAGGAGGCCCTGCGCGACGCGAACGTGTCGGTGCCGGTGGGCGGCATCGCGGTGGGCGGCACGCAGCTGCCGGTGCGCGTCGCAGCGGGGGCGGAGGACCTCGACGCCGTGGCGTCGACGCCCATCCCCGTGCCCGGCGGCCCGCCGGTCGTCCTCTCCGACGTCGCGTCGGTGACCGTGGAGGAGCAGGGCGAGGGCACCACGA
Organism: uncultured Acidimicrobiaceae bacterium; assembly: GCA_964498565.1. Classification (GTDB taxonomy): domain Bacteria; phylum Actinomycetota; class Acidimicrobiia; order Acidimicrobiales; family Salinilacustritrichaceae; genus Salinilacustrithrix. Next base: position 1,314 of record CAZCJT010000263.1, on the reverse strand, counting down.
TCAGCCGGACCGACGGCAAGTCCTCGATCGGTCTCGAGATCATCAAGGAGCAGGACGCCAACACCGTGGCCACCGTCGGCCGGGTCGAGGACGTCGTCGCCGAGATCGAGCTCCCCGAGGGCATCGAGGTCGCCGAGGTCACCAACCAGGCGCCCCAGATCCGGCACGCCGTCTCGGACCTCGCCCGGGAAGCCGGCCTCGGCGGGATCATGGCGATCCTGATGATCCTCGTGTTCCTGCGCAGCCTGCGCACCACCCTGATCGCCGCCGTCTCCATCCCCCTCTCGCTGCTCGTCGCATTCATCCTCATGGGCTACGAGGGCATCACCCTGAACATCCTCACGCTGGGGGCGATGTCGGTCGCCGCCGGCCGCGTGATCGACGATGCGATCGTCGTCATCGAGAACATCCACCGGCTGCTGGAGGAGGGTCGACCGCGATCCGAGGCCGTCCTGGAGGGCACCAGTCAGATGGTGCCCGCCATCACCGCCTCCACCCTCACCACCGTGGCCGTGTTCCTGCCGCTGGCCTTCGTCGGTGGGCTCGTCGGCGAGGTGTTCGCCGGGTTCGCCCTGACCATCACCTTCGCCCTCCTCGCCAGCCTGCTGGTGGCGGTCACCGTGGTGCCCGTCCTGGCCGAGCTGTTCCTGCGCAGCGACGACAGCGCCAAGGGGGACCAGGAGGAGGCCCGCTTCAAGGCCGTCTACCGCCGGCCGCTCATCTGGGCGCTCGGCCACCGCAAGGCGACCATCGGCCTCTCCGTCGTGCTGCTGCTCGCGTCCTTCGCCGCCGCCTCGGGCGTCCCCACCAACCTGTTCCCGGCCGCCGAGGTGGAAGCGCTTGCCGTGAACCTCACCGGCCCGCCCGGGGCCGGCCTGGAGGCCATGTCGGAGCAGGTCGCGGCCGTGGAGGCCGACCTCGCCGACGTCGAGGGCATCGAGCGCTACTCGACGGTCGTGGGCACCTCCGACAACGCCTTCCAGGCCCTCGGCGGCGGGGGCGGCGGCTCCAACTCGGCAACGATCACCGTCGCCCTCGACGACGGCGCCGACGACGACGAGGTCACCGCCCGCATCGAGGACGTCATCGCGGCCGGCGACCTGGCCGGTGCCGTGTCGGCATCCAGCGGCTTCGGTGACAGCAGCGTGTCGGTCCAGGTGACCGGCGAGGACTTCGACGCGATCACGCAGGGGGCCGAGCGGCTCGGCACCGCGATCGCCGAGGTCGAAGGCCTCGAGGACGTTCGCACGAACGTCGCCGGCGAACGCCCGGAGCTGGCGCTCACGGTGGACCCGGCCCGCGCCGCGGCCGCCC
>CAZCJT010000262.1:0-4349 GCA_964498565.1 uncultured Acidimicrobiaceae bacterium | reverse complement strand
CATCGTCCCGATGTTCACATGGGGCTTCGTCCGATCGAACTTCTCCTTGGCCATGGTGGCGCCTCTTCCTTTGCTTGCTTCTCGTACGGGTGACTAGCGGACTGACGGGGCTTCGAGGTGGCGCTTATTCGCCACGGATGCGCTTGACGATCTCTTCCTGCACGTTGCTCGGGCACTCCTGGTAGGAGTCGAACTGCATCGTGTACTGGGCCCGGCCCTGGGTCTTCGAGCGCAGGTCGCCGACGTAGCCGAACATCTCCGACAGGGGCACGGTGGCGTCGATGACCTGTGCGTTGCCGCGCTGGCTCATGCCGCCGACCTGGCCGCGCCGGGAGTTGAGGTCGCCGATGACGTCGCCCATGTAGTCCTCGGGGGTGACGACCTCGACCTTCATGACCGGCTCGAGGATCACGGGCTTGGCCTTGCGGGCCGCCTCCTTGAACGCCATCGTGCCGGCGATCTTGAACGCCATCTCCGAGGAGTCCACGTCGTGGTACTTGCCGTCGGTGAGGATGGCCCGCACGTCGACCGTGGGATAGCCGGCGAGCACGCCGGCCTCGAGGCTGGCCTGGATGCCGGCGTCGACCGAGGGGATGTACTCCTTCGGGATGCGACCACCGGAGATGTTGTCGACGAACTCGTAACCGCCACCGGGGCCGGTGGGCTCCAGGGTGATCTGGACCTCGGCGTACTGACCCGAGCCGCCCGTCTGCTTCTTGTGCGTGTAGGTGACCTTCTCGACCGTCTGGGTGATGGTCTCGCGGTACGCGACCTGGGGCTTGCCCACGGTGGCGTCGACGCGGAACTCCCGCATCATGCGGTCGACCAGCACCTCGAGGTGCAGCTCGCCCATGCCGGCGATGATGACCTGGCCGGTCTCCTCGTCGGTGCGCACGGTGAAGGTGGGGTCCTCCTCGGCCAGCGACTGCAGGGCCTTGCCCATCTTCTCCTGGTCGGCCTTGGTCTTGGGCTCCACGGCGACGTGGATCACGGGAGCCGGGAACTCGAGGGACTCCAGCACGATCGGGTTGTCCGGGTCGCAGAGCGTGTCACCGGTCTTGGTGTTCTTCATGCCGATGCCGGCGATGATCTCACCGGAGAAGATGCGCTCACGGTCCTCACGGGCGTTGGCGTGCATCTGCAGCAGCCGACCCAGGCGCTCCTTGTTGCCGGAGCGCACGTTGAGCACCGTGTCCCCCTTTGCGAGGGTCCCGGCGTAGACCCGGAAGTAGGTGAGCTTGCCGACGTGGGGGTCGGTCATGATCTTGAAGGCGAGGGCGGCGAAGGGGGCCTCGTCGGTCAGCTCACGCGTGAGCTCCTCGGTCTCCTTGACGTTCATGCCCTTGACGGGGGGCAGGTCGGCGGGGCTCGGCAGGTAGCGGATGACCGCGTCGAGCAGGGGCTGCACGCCCTTGTTCTTGAACGCGGTGCCGTTGAGCACGGGCACGATCTCGCCGGCGATGGTGGCCTTGCGGATGGCCGCGTACAGCTCGTCCTCGGTGATCTCCTCGTCCTCGAGGAACTTCTCCATGAGCTCGTCGTCGGCGGAGGCGACCGTCTCGACCAGGTCGGCGCGCCACTCGACGGCCTTGTCCTTGAGGTCGTCGGGGATGTCGGTCTCGGTCCAGCTGGCGCCGAGGTCCTCGCTCTCCCAGATGAGGGCCTTCATGGTGATGAGGTCGACCACGCCGGCGTACTCGGACTCGTAGCCGATGGGCAGCTGCAGGACGGCGGTGTTGGCCTGCAGGCGGTCCTTGATGGAGGCGAGTGCGTCGTAGAAGTTGGCGCCGAGGCGGTCCATCTTGTTGATGAAGCACATGCGCGGGACGCCGTACTTGTTGGCCTGGCCCCACACCGTCTCGGTCTGGGGCTCCACGCCGGCCACACCGTCGAACACGGCGACGGCACCGTCGAGGACGCGCAGCGACCGCTCGACCTCGACCGTGAAGTCGACGTGGCCGGGCGTGTCGATGATGTTGATGGTGTGGTCCTTCCACTGGCAGGTGGTGGCCGCGGAGGTGATGGTGATGCCCCGCTCCTGCTCCTGCTCCATCCAGTCCATGGTGGCGCCGCCCTCGTGGACCTCGCCGATCTTGTAGTTGCGGCCCGTGTAGTAGAGGATCCGCTCGGTCGTCGTGGTCTTGCCGGCGTCGATGTGCGCCATGATCCCGATGTTCCGGGTCCGGGCGATGGAGTTGGTGCGCTTCTCAGTCATGGAGGGCTCTCACAAGAAGACGACCGGGACCTGCGTGCAGGTGACCCGGTCGTGGGGCCGATGGCCCGCGTGGGATGGACAGATCAGGGGGAGGACGGGCACTACCAGCGGTAGTGAGCGAAGGCCTTGTTGGACTCGGCCATCTTGTGCATGTCCTCGCGCCGCTTCACGGAGGCGCCGAGGCCGTTGCTGGCATCGAGGATCTCGTTGGCGAGGCGCTCGGCCATGGTCCGCTCCCGACGGGCGCGGGCGAAGGTGATGATCCAGCGGATGGCGAGGGTGTTGGCCCGGCGCGGGCGCACCTCGATCGGGACCTGGTAGGTGGCGCCACCGACGCGCCGGCTCTTGACCTCGAGCTGGGGCTTGATGTTGTCGAGCGCCCGCTTGAGCGTGGACAGCGGCTCGGAGCCGGTCTTGGACTCCACGATCGACATGGCGTCGTTCATGATCCGCTCGGCGGTGGAGCGCTTGCCCGACAGCAGGATCTTGTTGGTCAGCTGCGTGACGACGGTCGAGTCGTAGATCGGGTCCGGCTTGATCTCACGGCGCGGTGCGGGTCCCTTGCGAGGCATCTCAGGCGTCCTTCTTGGCGCCGTAGCGGCTACGGGCCTGCTTGCGGTCACGGACGCCCGAGGTGTCGAGCGTGCCGCGGATGATCTTGTACCGGACGCCGGGGACGTCCTTCACACGGCCACCACGCACGAGCACGATGGAGTGCTCCTGCAGGTTGTGACCCTCGCCGGGGATGTAGGCGGTGACCTCGATGCCCGAGGTGAGCCGGACACGGGCGACCTTGCGCAGCGCCGAGTTGGGCTTCTTGGGCGTGACGGTGAACACCCGCGTGCAGACGCCGCGCCGCTGGGGGGCACCCTTGAGGGCCGGCGTCTTGGCCTTGGTCATCTTGGACTGCCGGCCCTTGCGGACCAGCTGCTGAATCGTGGGCACGGGTGTCCTCTGCCTGACGGATCGAAAGCGTGTGCTTGTGAATCGGGTGCGATCGCTCGGCCTGGCGCACCTCGTGGAGGTTCGCACCGGGGGCGCGCATGACCGACAGGACAGACTACGGCTGGGGCTCGGCGGCACACAACCCGACCACGCCACGCCGAACCCCGTGGTCGCAGCGCCTGGCCGGCCTCGGACGGCCTCCCCCGGAGCGGCCGCGGGCTGACCGACCTCAGGTGGTGGCGACCCGCTCGGCCCGCAGGCGGGTCTGCTCGGACCACGGGCTCCACAGGAACCACCCCGGCAGGGCACGGCCGAGCGCGGCGTTGCCCTCCACCTCGATGTCGCCGCGGCTGACCGCGGCCGCCCACCGGTCGGCACCGCTGAAGACCCGGGCGAGCGCGCTGGTCGGCATCGTGATGAGCAGGTCGCTGTCGGTGCCGGGGTGCTGCATGCACACCGACGGCTCCCCCCGGTCGAGGACGAGCCAGATCGACACCGGCTCCGGCGCGGTGTGCCGGAACTCGACGACGACCCGTCCGACGGGCAGCGCGCCGCGATCGACCAGACGGTGCATCCACCACATGAGGGTGACGGCGTCGACGCCGTCGTCGAACTCGTCGTACAGCCACTCGACCGCCCAGCGTCCCATGGCTTCGAGCACCGGCTGCAGGTCTCGACCGGCCGGCGTCAGGTGGTACTCGCTGCCCCGACCGCCGGCGGACGGGAGCGCCAGCAGCACACCACGGCGCTCGAGGTGGCGGAGCCGCTGGATGAGCAGCGTGCGGGAGATGCCGGGCAGCCCACGGGCGATCTCGTTGAACCGGGTGTTGCCGAGGACCAGCTCACGGATGATGAGCGGCGTCCATCGGTCGGCGAGGACCTCGGAGGACATGGACACGGGGCAGAACCGTCCGTACTGCGGCACCGAGCGATCGTCGCGCCCCCGGGCGACGAAGTCCATGATCCCTACCGCCCAGGTCCAGATCCTGCACTAGGCGCGCTCCGGACCGGTTCGTACGGTCGGCCCATGACCATCACCCCCATCCCCACGCAGTCCTTCCTCGACCACGCCGCCGAGGTCGGCCGGGCCATCGCCCCGCACGCCGAGCGCCACGACCGCGACGGCACCTTCGTCTCCGAGGCCGTCGACGCGCTGCGCGACGCCGGGCTCCTCGCCATGGGTGTGCCC
>CAZCJT010000261.1:0-4362 GCA_964498565.1 uncultured Acidimicrobiaceae bacterium | reverse complement strand
CGTCGGTCCTCGGAGACCTGCTCGCCGCCACCTGACCACGCGCCACGGCCCGGGGCAGGTGCCCCGGGCCGTGTCGCGCTCGGCCTCAGCCGATGTCAGCCGATCTCGGGGATCGGCATCTCCTGGCTGGCGAGCATCGCCTTCTGCGCTCGCACGTTGGTGCGCCGCTTCCAGAACTTCTGCTTCCAGTGCCGGTACTCCCGTCGCGCCGCACCGCCGGAGGGGCCGCCCGTGCCGTCGCCCCGCTCGATGTCGAGGCGGGTGTGCACCGGGCGGGGGGCCACGATCTCCTCACCGAGCTCGAGGTCGGTGTGGGCGAGCAGCTCGTGGGTCCGGTGTCGGGCCTTGCGGTTGGCCGCCCTGCGCTCCTCCTTCGGGGGAGCCGGGTGCGTGGCACCCGGGGCGGTCTCCTTGTGCGAACGATGACGGTTGGACATGGCACTCCTCGTCAGTTCGGGGCCTCGCCGTTCAGCGGTGCCGGGATCAGACCGTACGAAAGTCATGTTACGGAATGATGACGAACGAGCGATTCTCGCCGGGACCATGGTCAGGACCTGGCCGGGTCCCGGTGCCCTGCCGACCAGGGAACGGCGTGCCGGGCCGCGATCCGCCTCCACTACCGTCGCCGCCGTGCTCGACCTGCGCCGCATCCGGTCCGAAGCCGACGCGATCCGCGCTGGCCTGTCCCGGCGCGGCACCGACCTGTCGCTGCTGGACCGGCTCCTCGACCTGGACGAGCGGGCCCGGGCGGTGGGCGCCGAGGTCGACGAGCTGCGCAACCAGGTGAAGGTGGTGTCCAAGGAGATCGGCGAGCTGTTCAAGGCCGGCCAGCGCGACGAGGCCGAGGCCCGCAAGGTCGAGTCCAAGCGGCTCGGCGACCACGAGCGCGAGCTGGCCGCCACCGCCGACGCCCTCCAGGCCGAGATCCGCGACGTCCTGCTCCGCATCCCCAACCTGCCGAGCGACGACGCTCCCGACGGGGCCACCGAGGCCGACAACGTCGTGCTGCGCACGCACGGGCCGGGCCCGGAGTCCTTCGCCGACCACCAACGGGTACCGCACTGGGACATCGGCACCGAGCTCGGCATCATCGACGGCGAGCGGGCCGTGAAGATCAGCGGCTCCATGTTCACCATGTACCGGGGCTGGGGGGCTCGCCTGCTCCGGGCCATGATCGGCCACAGCCTCGACGCCAGCGCCGACCCGGCCAACGGCGCCGTGTGGGAGGAGATCCGCCCCCCGACGCTGGTCAAGACCGACACCATGATCGGCACCGGCCACCTCCCCAAGTTCGAGGACGAGGCGTACCACGTCGAGCGCGACGACCTGTGGACGATCCCCACGGCCGAGGTGCCGCTCACCTCCATGGCCGCCGACGAGGTCCTCGACTGGGAGTCGCTGCCCGTCCGGTTCACCGCCTACACGTCGTGCTTCCGCCGCGAGGCCGGTGCCGCCGGCCGCGACACCCGAGGCCTGCTGCGCAGCCACGAGTTCGACAAGGTCGAGCTGATGGCCTACGCCGACGGCGCCGACCAGGCCGTCGCGCTGCAGGAGGAGATCCTCGCCCGCAGCGAGCAGATCCTCCAGGACTTCGGCCTCAGCTACCGGATCCTCGACCTCTGCGCCGGCGACCTCGGCGGGTCGGCGGCGCGCACCTGGGACATCGAGGCCTACGCCCCCGGCGTCGGCGAGTGGCTCGAGGTGTCCTCCGTCTCCTGGTTCTCCGACTACCAGGCCCGGCGGGCCAACGTGCGCTGGAAGAAGGCGGGCGAGAAGGGCACCCAGGTCTGCCACACCGTGAACGGGTCGGCCATGGGCTGGCCCCGGACGGTGGCCGCGCTCCTCGAGACCCACCGCCAGCCGGACGGCAGCATCGCCATCCCCGAGGTGCTCCGACCCAGGCTGGGCGGTATGTCACACATTCCGGCCCCGGGGAGCGGGTAGGGGTCGCCCCCATGCACAACCTGCTCGGGGTCTCGATGCCCTTCGAGGACCCGGCCCTGGTGCTGGTCACCGTCTTCGGTGTCGTCCTCTTCGCCCCGGTGCTCGCCGGCCTGCTGCGCATCCCGCCGATCATCGGCCTGATCGCGGGCGGCATCCTCGTGGGACCGAACGGCCTCGAGCTGGTCGAGCGGGTCGGCACCATCGAGCTGCTCGGTGGCGCCGGGCTGCTCTTCCTCATGTTCCAGGCCGGCATCGAGCTGGACCTCGACGACTTCGTCGCCCACCGCAACGGCGCCCTGGTCTTCGGGGCGGCCACGTTCCTGATCCCGATGGTGCTCGGCACGGTGGGCCACCTGCTGCTGGGATTCGACGTCATGGCCGCCGTGCTGCTCGCCTCGTGCTGGGCATCGCACACCCTGCTGTCGTACCCCACGTTCCAGCGCCTCGGCGTCGTGACGAACCGGGCGGTGTCCACCGCGGTCGGCGCCACGATCATCACCGACATCGCCGCCCTGCTGGTCCTCGTCGTCGTCGTCGGCGCCGACGGCGGCGACCTCGACATCGCCTTCTTCATCGGTCTGGTGCCGTCGCTGGCCGCGGCCGTCGCCTTCATCCTCCTCGTCGTCCCCCGCTTGGCCCAGTGGTTCTTCAAGCGGGCGGGGCGGGACCGCATCAGCCGCTTCCTCTTCATCTGCGTCGCCCTCTACGGCTCGGCCGCCGTGGCCGAGATCGCCGGCACCGAAGCGATCATCGGGGCGTTCCTCGCCGGCCTGGCCCTGAACCGGCTCATCCCCCACGGCGGTCTGCTCATGGAGCGGATCGACTTCTTCGGGGGCACCTTCCTCGTCCCCATCTTCCTGATTTCGGTCGGCATGCTCGTCGACCTCGGCGCCCTCACCGACACCGAGACGCTGGGTTGGGCCGCCGGCTTCTGCGCGGTGGTGGTCCTGGCCAAGCTGGCCGCCGCCGCCCTGGCCGGCCGGATCCTGCACTTCGGCCGGGCCGAGGTCGGGTCGATGTTCTCGCTGTCCGTGGCCCAGGCGGCCGCCACGCTGGCCGCCGTGTTCGTCGGCCTCGAGGCGGAGATCATCGACAGCCGGGCCGTCAACGCCGTCGTCGTCGTCATCCTCGTCACCAGCCTGCTGTCCTCGCTCGGCGCCGCCCGCTTCGGCTCGCAGCTGCCGGCCCCGCCGGTGAAGGAGCTCACCCTCGGCCAGCGGATCCTCGTCGGGCTCCCCGAGCAGGGCGACCCGGCCGACGTCATCGACCTGGCCTCGCGCCTCGCCGCCCCGGAGAGCGGGTCGGTGCTGCCGGCCCGGATCCTCGACCTCGAGTCGCTGCCGGCCGACGTCCAGGCCAAGCGGGCCGCCATGGTCGAGACCCTGGAGCCCAAGATCCTCGGCACCGGTGCCGAGGTGACCCCGATCATCCGCCTCGACCTCACGCCCAACACCGGGCTGCTGCACGCCGCTGTGGAGCAGTCGGCCACCGCGCTCGTCCTCGGCTGGCGGGGCTACACCAACCGGCGCGACGCCGTGCTCGGCGAGCAGCTCGACGTGCTCCTCGCCCTGTCACCGGTCCCGGTGCTCGTGCACCGCCCGGGGGCGGAGCCGGACATCGGGCGGGTGGTGCTGGCCGTCGACCAGGGCGACCTGAGCCCGTCCGGCCGCCGCACGCTCGACCTGAACCTGCTCATCGCCAACCGCCTGGCGACGGCCTACAAGGTGGACTGGCTCGTGCTGACCCCCGCCGACGCACCCATCATCGCCGAGGTCGAAGAGCTCGGCCTGCAGCCCGAGATCATCGTCGACACCCGGCCGCTGCACCTGTCCGTGCCCGACGTGGTCCACCCGTCCGACCTGCTCGTGCTCGGCATCCCCCGGGCGCTGGACGGCCTCGGCGCCGGCGTGGCCCGCGTGTCCCGGGCGGTCCCGGACTGCCGGATGTTGGCGGTCGCCGCGCGCTGAACAGCGGGTACGTTCCGGGCCCGTGACCGAGCTCGGGGCGCTGCTGTGGACGCCGTCGCCCGAGCGGGCCGCCGCCACCCGCATGGCCCGGTTCGCGGCCCGGCTCGGTCTGGACGGCTACGACGAGCTCCACCGGCTGTCCGTGTCTGATCCCGATGCGTTCTGGCCGGCGGTGTGGGACGAGTGCGGCCTCGTCGGGGACCGGGGCAGCACCGTGCTCGATCCCGGCGCCTCGATGCCCGACGCCCGCTTCTTCCCCCACGCCGAGCTGAGCGTCGTCGAGCACGTCCTGCGCCACACCGGCAGTGGTCCGGCGGTCATCGCCGAGTCCGAGGCCGGCACCCGGACCATCTCCTGGGACGAGCTGGCCATCGAGGTGGGCGCCATGGCCGCTGCCCTCGCCGCCGAGGGCGTGGCCGAGGGCGACCGCGTCGCGGCCTGGCTGCCGAAC
>CAZCJT010000260.1:0-4404 GCA_964498565.1 uncultured Acidimicrobiaceae bacterium | reverse complement strand
GACCGGCGAGGCCGGGGCCGACGGTGCGACCGCGGGTGGAGGCGGCGGTGGCCCGGTGCCCGGGCAGGCCTGCCCCGACCGGGCCGAGCAGATCCCCGGCGATCCGTACTCGCCGCCCTGCATCCAGTTCTCCGGCGACAACGGCGGTGCCACCGCCAAGGGCGTGACGCCCGAGGAGATCATCGTCTCTGCTCGCATCCTCAACGAGAAGGGCTTCCAGCAGACGCTCGCCACCCTGGCCGGCGCCGAGATCGTCGACGAGCCCGAGGATGTCAAGCGGACCATCACCGCCCTGGCCGAGTACTTCAACAGCCGGATGCAGATGTACGGGCGCAAGATGGCCATCAAGTTCTACAACGGCAAGGGCTCCGGGCTGAACGAACTGCAGGGCGCCGGGCAGGCCGAGGCCGAGGCCGACGCCATCACCGCCGCCGAGGAGATCGGTTCCTTCGCCGAGCTCAACGGCAGCTCTGCCCCGTTCGCCGACGCCCTCGCCCGCAAGAAGGTCATCGCCTTCGGCACCCCCTACCTGTCCCGCAAGTGGCACGTCGACCGCCGGCCGTACAACTGGAGCGTGGCCACCGACTGCTCGATCATCGTGGAGTCCGCCGGCGAGTTCGCCAACCAGACGCTGGCCGGCAAGCCCGCGGTGTTCGCCGGCGAGGGCTTGAAGGACAAGCCCCGCAAGGTGGCGGCGTTCTCCCCGGAGAACCCGTGGTACATCGACTGCATCGATGACGCCGTCCGGATCGCCGAGGCGGCCGGCCAAAAGATCGACCAGCGGGTCACCTACCGGCTCGACATCGACTCCATGTCGAACCAGGCGGCCAGCATCATCGCCAAGATGAAGAGCGAGGGGATCACGACGATCATCTGCGGCTGCGACCCGATCATCCCCGTCTTCCTCACCACCAAGGCCGCGGAGCAGGGCTACAACCCCGAGTGGGTCGTGGCCGGTACGGCCTTCTCCGACCTCGACATCGTCGGCCAGCTCTACGACCAGGACCAATGGTCCCGGGCCTTCGGCGTCAGCTACCTGGCATCGTTCCTGCCCGTCGAGTCGGGCATCGGCTACAGCGCCTACAAGAGCGTGCGCGACGACGAACCGGCCTTCGCCGTGGAGATCATCTACTCGCAGATGTACATGCTCGCCCTCGGCATCCACATGGCCGGCCCCAACCTGACGCCGGACACGTTCGAGCAGGGGATGTTCGCCTACCCCGGCGGCACCGGACCCTTCGGCACCTGGGGCTTCGATGCCGACAGCTACACGCCGACCCAGGACTACCGGGTCATCTGGTGGGATCCCGAGGCGGTGTCGCCGATGAACAGCAAGCGTGGTGCCTACATCGAGGCCTACGAGGGCCGGCGTTTCAAGCTCGGTGAGCTGCCGGCCGCCGACCAGCCGCCGGTGTTCCGATGAGCAGCCCGGTCCACACCGCCGGGGAGCCGTCGGCCGTCGACACATCCGCTGCCGACCCCGGCCCCACCGGCGACCGGCGCCTCCCTGATTGGCTCACCGGCCCGGGCCGGGTCCGGGCCGTGGCGCTCGGGATCGTCGCCTTCGCCGTGGGCTACCCGCTCCTCGGCTTCATCCTCCCCGACGGTGCGCCCTTCGGGGTCATCCTGCAGGGCGCGGTGTTCGGCACCGTCACGGCCCTGCTGGCCATGGGCCTGATCCTGCTGTACCGCACGGACAGCATCATCAACTTCTCGTACGGGGCCATGGGCCTCGTCGGGGGCAACCTCGGCGTCAACCTGTACCTCGAGACGGGCTGGAACTACGTCCTGTCCATGCTGGTCGGCGTCGCCGCTGGCCTCGCCGTCGGCGGGATCGTCGAGGTGGGCGTCATCCGCCGGTTCAAGGACGCCGGACGGCTCACCCTCACCGTGGCGACCATCGGGCTGGCCCAGATCCTGGGCTACGTCGGGGCCATCTTCATCCCCGGCCGCTTCGGTTCCACCGGCCTGGTCGGCGGGTTCGAGACGCCGTACGAGTTCGGGTTCGACGTGGCGCCGGTGCGCTTCACCGCCGGTCACATCATCATCATGTGCGCCGTCCCGCCGATCATCGCCGCCCTGTCCTGGTTCCTGCTGCGGACCGACGCCGGCGTCGCCGTCCGGGCCGCGGCCCAGAACAAGGAGCGGGCCCAGCTCCTCGGCATCCCCATCCAGCGACTGAAGACCATCGTGTGGATCGTGGCCGGCGGCCTCGCAGCGCTGACCATCGTCCTCGAGGCTCCGTTCTCGGGCACGGCGTCCAACCCACTCACGGCGCCGATCACGGTGCTGCTCCCGGCGTTGGCCGCCGCCGTCATCGCCCGCATGGAGTCCCTGCCCATCGCCTTCTTCGCCGGCGTGGGGCTCGGGGTGCTGGAGCAGCTGGTGCGCTGGAACGTCAACAAGGCCTCCGCTGCGGACCTCGGCTTCCTCGTCGTCATCCTCGGTGCCCTGCTCCTGCAGTCCGGGAAGCTGTCCCGGGCCCACGACGTGTCCTTCGCCATCGACCTCGCCGGCGTGGTCCGCGCCGTGCCCAGCGAGCTGGCGAACCTGCCCGAGATCCGCTGGACCCGGCGAGCCCTCGTGGTGCTGGCCGTGCTGCTCGCGGTGTTCGTGCCCGCCGGGTGGGCGCCGTCGTCGCAGAGCCTGGCCACCACCGCCCTGGTGTGGTGCCTGGTCGCCGTCTCGCTCGTCGTGCTCTCCGGCTGGGCCGGCAAGGTCAGCCTGGGCCAGTTCGGAATCGTCGGCGTGGCCGCCATCGCCGCCGGCAACGTGATCGAGCGGTGGAACATCGACATCTTCGTGACCACGCTCATCGCTGGCCTCGCCGGTGCCGTGGCCGCGCTGCTCGTCGGGCTCCCTGCGCTGCGCATCAAGGGCCTGTTCCTGGCCGTCACGACCCTGGCCTTCGCCGTGACCCTCGACAGCTTCCTGCTCAACCCGGTCAACTTCCCCGAACAGGTGCCCGACGACGTCAACCCACCCATCTTCTGGGACCGCTTCGACGGTGCCGAGCAGCTGGTGCTGTACCGCTTCGCCCTCGGGTTGCTCGTGGTGGCGCTGCTGCTCACCAACGCGCTCAAGCGCACCCGGTGGGGCCGCGTCTTCCAGGCCACCAAGGACAACGAGCGCACGGCGCAGGCCCAGTCGGTGCCCACCACCAGGGTGAAGCTGGTGTCGTTCTGCTACTCGGGGTTCATCGCCGGCCTCGCCGGCGGTGTGTACGTGCTGGTCCTGCGGGGGGCGAGGGTGAACTCCTTCCCGCCGATCATGAGCCTCGAAGTGTTCTCCATGACCGTCATCGGCGGACTGGGATCGCTCCTCGGGGCCATCTCCGGCGTTGTGGTGTTCCGGTTCCTCCAGAACTGGGACGTCATCGGCGGCGACCTGCGCCTGGCCATCACCGGTGCCGGCCTGCTGGTCGTGCTGTACGTGTACCCGGGCGGGTTCGGCCAGGCCATCTACTCCGTCCGGGATCGCGGCCTCCGCGTCATCGCCCGGCGACGGGGCATCCACGTCCCGAGCCTCATCGAGGACAGCCGTCAGCCCGACAGCGCCGAGACCGACACGGCCGATCCGCCGCCCGAGCCCGCCATGCCCGTCCTCCACCACGACGACGCCGTGCACGAGACCGTCGTGATGGACATCCCCGCGACCGCCGGGAGGAACCGACCGTGACCGCCACCGAGACCCATGCCCACGCCGGCGGACCCGCCGCCGGCCCGATCCTCGAGTGCAAGGGCATCGACGTGGCCTACGGCCCGGTCCAGGTGCTCTTCGGCGTGGACCTCACCGTCGAGCGCGGCGAGATCGTCGCCCTGCTCGGCACCAACGGCGCCGGTAAGTCGACCCTCCTCAAGGCCATCTCCGGTCTCGCCCGCCCCAAGCGCGGCACCGTGGTGTTCGACGGCCACGACGTGACCGGCGAGGCCGCCCACCTCACGGCTGCACGGGGCCTCGTGCAGATGCCGGGCGGCAAGGGCGTGTTTCCCATGCTGTCGGTGAAGGACAACCTGCGCCTCGCGTGCTGGCTGTTCCGCGACGACAACGACCGGGTCGACGCCAAGATCGCCGAGGTGCTCGAGCTCTTCCCTCGCCTGAAGGACCGCTACACCAACCTCGCCGGCGACATGTCCGGCGGCGAGCAGCAGATGCTGACCCTGGGCATGGCCCTCGTCAACGAGCCCAAGCTGCTCATGATCGACGAGCTGTCGCTCGGCCTCGCCCCCACCATCGTGGGCGACCTCATCGAGGTCGTGCACGAGGTGAACCGGGCCGGCGTGACCGTGATCGTGGTCGAGCAGTCGATCAACGTCGCCCTGACCCTCGCTCGTCGGGCGGTGTTCATGGAGAAGGGCGAGTTCCGCTTCACCGGGCCCACGTCCGCGCTGCTCGAGCGGCCCG
>CAZCJT010000259.1:0-4406 GCA_964498565.1 uncultured Acidimicrobiaceae bacterium | reverse complement strand
CGAGACCCTGACCGCCACCCCCGGACCCGACCTGCCGGTGGGAGCGGGCGCGGTGGTGGCCGGCGACGGCGGCTGCGACCGGATCCGGCCGGCTCGCACCTAGACGACGTCGTTGCGCACCAGGTCGTCGAACGACTCCCGGCGCACCACCAGACGGGCGTCACCATCCCGGCAGAAGACCACCGCCGGCCGCAGGACCTTGTTGTAGTTCGAGCCCATCGAGTGGCCGTAGGCGCCGGTGACCGGCGTGGCCAGCACGTCGTCGACCGCGACGTCATCGGGCACCCATCCCTCGCGCACCAGCAGATCGCCCGATTCGCAGTGCTTGCCCACCACGCGGACGGGCTTGGTGCGCTCGGCGCCGACGGCCCGGGGCAGGAACGTCTCGTAGCCGGACCCGTACAGCACCGGGCGCGGGTTGTCGGACATGCCGCCGTCGACCGAGAGGAACGTGCGCACGCCGGGGACGTCCTTGATGGTGCCCACCGTGTACAGGGTCACGGCGGCGGCGGCGGCGATCGACCGACCGGGCTCGGCGGTGATCCGGGCCGTGATGCCGGCCTCCCGTGCCGCGGCCTGGATGGCGCCGCCCCAGTCGGCCATGGTCGGCGCCGTCTCGCCCTCGACGTAGGGCACGCCGAGGCCGCCCCCGATGGAGAACTCCGGCAGGTCGTGGGTGGTCACGAAGGGCACCATCGCCTCGACGGCGTCGTGGAACGACTCGGCCACGAACACCTGCGAGCCGATGTGCATGTGGATGCCCACCAGGTCGACGGCCGGCGAGGCGGTGGCCAGCTCGATGGCCCGGCCGGCGGCGCCGGAGCGCAAGCCGAAGCCGAACTTGGAGTCCTCCTGCCCGGTCATCACGAACTCGTGGGTGTGGGCCTCGATGCCCGGGGTGATCCGCAGCAGCACCTTGGGCGCCCGGCCGTCGTCCTGGTGGAGCCGCGTCAGCCGCTCGAGCTCGTCGAAGCTGTCGACGACGATGCGGCCGACGCCCACCGTGCGGGCGTGGGCCAGCTCGGCGAGGGACTTGTTGTTGCCGTGCAGCACCAGCTTCTCGGCCGGGACCCCGGCGGTGAGGGCGACGTGCATCTCCCCGCCGGTGGCGACGTCGAGGTCCATGCCCTCCTCGTGGACGAGGCGGGCCATGGCGACGCACAGGAACGCCTTGGTGGCGTACGCGACGCCGTCGGGGAAGGCCTCGACCGCCTCGCGACAGCGGTTCCGCAGGTGCTGCTCGTCGTAGACGAACAACGGGGTGCCGAACTCGGCCGCCACGTCGAGCAGGTCGCAGCCGCCGATCGACAGCCGCCCTTCGGGGCCGATGGTCGAGTGCTCGGGCAGCAGGTGGGTGGGCAGGGGGCCGGCCACTACATCGACTCCGGGGCCGAGACGCCGAGCAGGTCGAGACCGATGGCGAGGCCGATGCGGGCCGACTCCACCAGCCACAGACGGGCCTGCGTGAGCTCGGCCGGCACGTCACCGATCACGTAGCAGTCGTGGTAGAAGCCGTGGAACCGGTCGGCGAGCTCGCGCACCCAGTTGGTGACCGTGTGCGGGGTCCGCTCCCGGGCGGCCCGGGCGACGGTCTCGGGCAGCTCGGACAGCGTCCGGAGCAGCTCGATCTCGCGCTCGTGGGTCAGCAGCGACAGGTCGACATCGCCGAGCGGCGCTCGGGCGATGCCGGCCTCCTGCGCACGGCGACCGATGGAGTGGATCCGGGCGTGCGCGTACTGCACGTAGAAGACCGGGTTGTCGTTGGACCGGCTGGTGACCAGGTCGAGGTCGATGGTCTGCTGGCTGTCGACCGACTGCAGCAGGTAGGTGAGGCGGGCCACGTCGGCGCCGACCTCGTCGATGAGGTCGCGCAGCTCGATGATGTCGCCGGCCCGCTTGGAGAGCTTGACCTCCTTGCCGTCCCGCTCGAGTCGCACGATCTGGACGAGGGGCACCTCGAACTCGGCCGGGTCGTGGCCGAGGGCCTGGATGGCGGCCTTCATCCGGGTGACGTAGCTGTGGTGGTCGGCGCCCCACACGTCGATGAGCAGGTCGAAGCCCCGGGAGAACTTGTCCCGGTGGTAGGCGATGTCGGGCAGCAGGTAGGTCGGCTCGCCATCGGACTTGATGAGGGGCCGGTCCTTGTCGTCGCCGAACGTCGTCGAGCGCAGCCAGGTGGCCCCGTCCGCGTCGTAGACGTGGTCGCGGTCGCGCAGCTCGGCGAGGGCGGCGTCCATGGCGCCGCTGTCGACCAGCGCCTGCTCGGACGACCACACGTCGAAGTGGACGTGGAACGCGTCGAGCACCTCCCGCTGGTCGGCCAGCGCCCGGTCGTACCCCCACTGCCGCACCGAGTCGACGCCGGCATCGGCCACGTCGTCGGGCAGCTCGGCGGCCCAATCGGCGACGTACTCGCCGCCGTAGCCACCCTCCGGCACCGGCTCGCCGCGCTTGCGGGCGAGCAGCGACTCGGCGTAGCGGGCCATCTGGACGCCGCGGTCGTTCAGGTAGAACTCGCGGGTCACGTCGAAGCCGGCGCGGGACAGCACGCGGGCGACCGAATCCCCATAGGCGGCCCCCCGGCCGTGCCCGGCGTGCAGGGGGCCGTTCGGGTTGGCCGAGACGAACTCGACGTTCACCCTGGTGCCCGTGCCGACGTCGAGGCGGGCGAAGCCGTCGGTGCCGCCCTCCACGACCTCGACCAGCACGTCGTGGAGCCAGGACGGAGCGAGGCGGAAGTTCACGAAGCCGGGGCCGGCGATCTCGACGGCGTCCACGTGGGCGATGCCGACCTGCTCGAGCGCGGTGACGAGGTCGGCGGCGATGTCGCGGGGAGACCGACCGGCGGCCTTGGCCGCGGCCATGGCGATGTTGCACGACCAGTCGCCGTGCTCGCGGCGCGCCGGACGCTCGATCGTCCAGGTGACGGCGGTGGGATCGAGGCCGATGCCGGCGGCGGCCGACTCGACCGCTGCGGCGAGCGTGTCGCGGATCAACAGGGGGCTCCAGAGGTCAGGGGAGGTGAGCGGGTTCAGCCGTTGCGGAGCAGGACGGCGCTGACGCGATCGATGAGGTCGAGCGGCTCGAACGGCTTCGTGACGTAGTCGTCGGCGCCGGCCTCGAGGCCCTGGCGGACGTCGGCCCCCTGGGCCTTCGCCGACAGCAGGATCACCGGGATCGACCTCGTCTCGGGCGACCCCTTCAGGGCGCGCACCAGCTCGAGGCCGGACATCTTCGGCATCATCACGTCGGACACCACCACGTCGGGGCGGTACTCCTTCGCCACGGCCAGGCCCTGCTCGCCGTCCTCGGCCCGCAGCACGATGAAGCCCTCCATCTCGAAGTTCACCTCGAGGAGCTGGAGGATCGTGGGATCATCCTCGACCACGAGCACGGTGGGCGCAGGCATGGAACGAGCCTACGGGGGTGGGCGCGGACCGGCCGAAGCGGATGCGGCGGGCCTGCGAGGCTGCGCTACGCTCCGCTCCCCCCAGCCCTCGTAGCTCAGCGGATAGAGCATCGCCCTCCGGAGGCGTGTGCGGGCGTTCGAGTCGCCCCGAGGGCACCACGGTCCAGCGGGCCCCGGCCGCCAGGCGGTCGGGGGCGTGCACATCAGGTCCGGCGACCGGCATTGGTCCAGACGCGTCATCCAGGTCGGGGCCAAGATGGCCGAAGGTCATGGCATGACCGCAGCCCCACCCCCGGCAACCGACGACGGCGACCAGGCGCTCGAGGAGCTGGCCCGCCGGCTGCTGGAGCTGCTCGGACGCGTGACCGGCCTGGAGAGCACGTACCTGACGTCCATCGACTGGGACGGGGGCATCCAGCGGATCCTGTTCTCCCGCAACGTGGGGTCCCTCGACATCCCCGAGGGCCTCGAGGTCGACTGGTCCGACACGCTCTGCCGCCGGGCCCTCGAGGGCGGGCCCACCTGCACGTCCGACGTCATGGGCACGTACCCGGACAGCGCCGCTGCCCGCGCCCTCGGGCTCAACACCTACGTCACCGTCCCGGTGCGCGGTCCGGCCGGCGAGGTGTTCGGAACCGTCTGCGGTGCCGACTCACGAGGGATCGACATCAGCGACGACGCCCGGGAGGTCATGGAGGCGCTCGCCGAGATGGTGTCGCTGCAGCTGGCCGGAAGCGCGGCACGCCGCGAGCTCGAGTCGGCGAACCGGGCGCTGGCCGACCTCGCGTTCGTCGACGGACTCACCGGCATCGGCAACCGCCGGGCACTGGACCGCGATCTCGTGCCCACCTGGGAGGCGGCGCGGGCCGCCGGCGTGGAGGTGTCGATCGTGTCGGTCGACGTCGACCGGTTCAAGGACATCAACGACCGGCTGGGCCACGCCGCCGGCGACGAGGTGCTGCGCGAGATCGCCACGCGCCTCGCCGAGCGGTGCCGC
>CAZCJT010000258.1:0-4425 GCA_964498565.1 uncultured Acidimicrobiaceae bacterium | reverse complement strand
ACGGGCCCGCCGCTCCACGGTGCGAGCGGCACGCCCGCCTCCTCGGCCAGCCGCTTGGCCTGGATCTTGTCTCCGAGGAGCCGCATGCACTCGGCGCTCGGGCCGATGAAGGTGACCCCCATCTCGGCGCACCGCTCGGCGAACTCGGGCCGCTCGGCCACGAACCCCCAGCCGACCCACGCCGCCTCGGCCCGCGCCGCGGTGAGGGCCGCGGCGAGCACATCGAGGTCGAGGTAGGGCGTCCCCGTGATCGGCACGCCGAGGTCCTCGAAGCACACGGCCTCGTCCGCCTCGCGCACGAACATCGCCCGCCGTTCCGCCCGGGTGTGCAGGGCGATCGTGGCGAAGGACCCGTCGAGCTCCCGCACGGCGTGGACCAGCCGCATGGCCGCCTCACCCCGGTTCACGATCGCGATGCGCCCGAAGTCGACCACGGACGTCAGACCGCCGGCGCGCGACCCGGTTACACCGCCGGCGCCGCCACCGATGCCACCCGGCGCCGCGGCCGCACATCCCACGTACCGGCCCGCGTGGCGACCAGCACGATGACGATCATGAGCCCGTTGAACCCGCTGAGGCGGAGGTAGTGGCCGAGCTGGTTCGCCATGACGACGACGATGCCGACGTGGAGCCCGACGGCCAGCGGGATCGCCCACCGGGAGCGGAGCACCACCAGGACGGCGAGCCCGATCTGGGACGCCACGGCGGCGTACGCCATCGCCTGCACCGGGGCGCCGTCCCAGAAGAACCGGTCGGCGATGTGTCCCCCGGTCAGGAACGAGCCGCCGATGACCTTGTGGGCGGAGGCGAACACGTAGACGGTGGCCGCCAGCACCTGCGCCACCGGTGGGATGTCATCGGGATCGAGGACGGCGACGATCAGCCCGACCCACATGATGAGCAACGTGTGGTTGGAGCCCTCCAGCCAGATGTTGGAGGCAGCTCCCATCGCGGCGACGGCGAAGCAGCCGGGCCGCACCGTCACGGCGGCGAGCGCAGCGGCTGCGGCCCACCCCCAGCCGTAGCGGGTGGGGTCGTCCCGGACCGCGACGTCAGCGGCCTTGGCGGCGGCGACGAGCACCAGCGTCCAGCGGATCAGCTGAACATCTGCCATCCCCAGCCGTAGTAGGCCCGGTCGTCGGTGATCAGCCGCCACGCCAGCAGCAGCGTGGGCATGCCCACGATGAGCGCGATCAGCACGTACTTCCGCCACATCGGGACCTCCGCGTCCCCGCCACTCCATCGGACCGGTCCATGATGCCCCGGCGGGGTCCGGACGCCCGGGTTCAGCTCGGCCAGTCCTCGGGGGGTTCCGAAGCCCGTGGCTCGAGCGGGGGGTCCCAGGCCCCGTCGTGCCACCGCCGCACCACCCGTCCCGGCACGCCGGCCACCACGCTGCGATCAGGGACGTCGCCGCGTACGACGGAGCCGGCAGCCACCGTGACGTGCTCGCCGATGGTGGTGCCGGGCAGGATCACGACGCCGGCGCCGATCCACGAGCCGGAGCCGATCGACACCGGTGCCTCGTGCGGCCACTGGCGCGCGATGGGCACGTCCACGTCGTCGTAGGCGTGGTTGTGGTCGGTGACGTACAGGTCGGGGGCGATGGTGACGTCGTCGCCGATGGTGATGCCGACCCGCCCGACCAGGGATCCGCCCCGGCCGATGTTGCAGCGGTCGCCGATGCGGATCACCGGTGGCACATCCGGGTCCAGGCGCTCGTTCCACATGCCCACCGACATCGACACGTGCGGGCCGATGAGGGTGAAGGCGCCGATCTCGATCCAGTGCTGGTTGAAGAGCTGGCCGGGCGGGAAGGCGATCATCGACCGCTCGCCCATGCGCCGGAAGCGCCGGCCGTGGGCGTCGTCGGGCGAGGTCGCCCCGACCGCGCAGATCCACTCCCAGCCGTGCTGGATCACCCCAGCCGCCACGTTTCGCACGCGCGGCGACAGCTCACCCGGCTGGAACATCGCGGCGACCGTACCGGCACACTGGGCGAGTGGCCCGCCGTCTCGTCGACTTCCTCCCCGCTCCCACCGGCGGCGAGCCCGACGCCGACGCCATCATCGAGGGCTTCACGGATTGGGCGCTGGAGCGTGGCCTCGAGCTGTACCCGCACCAGGAGGAGGCGATCCTCGAGCTGCTGTCCGGCTCGAACGTGATCCTGGCCACGCCCACCGGTTCGGGGAAGTCGCTCGTGGCGCTGGCCGCCCACGCCAAGTCCGTCGCCGGTGGCGGCCGGTCCTGGTACACGGCACCGGTGAAGGCGCTCGTGTCGGAGAAGTTCTTCGACCTGTGCGAGCAGCTCGGTCCCGAGAACGTCGGCCTCCTCACCGGTGACTCCTCCGTGAACGCCGACGCCCCGGTCATCTGCTGCACCACCGAGATCCTCGCCCACGTCGCGCTGAAGGACGGGCCCGAGGCCGACGCCGAGACCGTGGTGCTCGACGAGTTCCACTTCTACGGCGACCCCGACCGCGGCTGGGCCTGGCAGGTGCCGCTGCTCGAGCTGCCCCAGTCGTCGTTCCTCCTGCTCTCGGCCACCCTCGGCGACGTCCGCTTCTTCCGGGAGGACCTCACCCGGCGCACCGGTCGACCCACGGCGCTGGTCGACGACGCCGTGCGGCCCGTGCCCCTGCACTTCGAGTACCGGCGCACGCTGCTGCACCACACAATCGAGGAGCTCCTGGCCAAGGACGCCGCACCGCTCTATCTCGTCAACTTCTCCCAGAAGGACGCCGTCGCCCAGGCCACGGCGATGGCCAGCGTCACCAAGCTGGACGACGAGGCGAAGGCCATCGTCACGGCCGAGCTGGCCAAGGCCAAGCTCCCCGCCGGCTTCGGGCGCGACCTCGCCCGCCTGCTGCGCCAGGGCGTCGGCGTGCACCACGCCGGGATGCTCCCCCGCTACCGCCGGCTGGTGGAGCGGCTGACGCAGACGGGTGTGCTCAAGGTCATCTCGGGCACCGACACGCTCGGGGTGGGCGTGAACCTGCCGATCCGCACGGTCGTGCTCACCCGGCTCTACAAGTACGACGGCAACGCCACCCGGGTCCTGTCGGCCCGGGAGTTCCACCAGATCGCCGGGCGCGCCGGCCGAGCCGGATACGACACGTCGGGCCTGGTCATCGCGCTGGCGCCCGAGCACGTCGCCGAGAACGAGTCCGCCCAGGCCAAGGCGGCCGCGGACCCGAAGAAGGCCAAGAAGCTCAAGAAGTCCCAACCGCCGAAGGGCTTCGTGCACTACGACGAGGACACCTTCACCAAGCTGCAGGAAGCCAAGCCCGAGCCGCTGGAGTCGTCGTTCCGCATGACGCCGGGGATGCTGATGCAGCTGCTCGACCGACCCGGCGACGCCTGGTCGCACGGTCGCTCGCTCCTCCTCGACAGCCACGAGCCCCGATCCCGCCAGCGGCGCCACGTCCGCTCCACCATCGGGCTGTACAAGGCGCTGCGCACGGCCGGCGTGGTGCGCCTGCTCGACGAGCCCGACAAGTACGGGCGCTTCGTCGAGGTCGACCACGATCTGCAGGACGACTTCGCCCTCAACCAGCTGTTGGCGCCGTTCCTCCTCCACGCCGTGCCGCTGCTCGACCGGGATGACGAGGGTTACCCCTTCGCCGTGCTGGCCCTCGTGGAGTCCGTGGTCGACAACCCCATGCCGCTGCTCATGGCCCAGAAGGACAAGGCCAAGGACGAGGCCATGGCCGAGATGAAGGCCGCCGGCGTGGAGTACGAGCAGCGCATCGAGGAGCTGGAGAAGATCCAGTACCCCCAGCCGATGCGGGAGCAGATCTACGACGTCTTCGACGTCTGGCGGGTGGCGAACCCCTGGATCGGCGACCGGAACATCGCGCCGAAGGGCGTCGTGCGCGACCTGTGGGACCGGGCCATGGACTTCCCGGCGTTCGTGCGGCACTACGGCATCAAGCGGTCCGAGGGCCTGCTGCTGCGCTACCTCTCCGACGTCTACAAGACCCTGCTGCGCACCGTGCCGGACGACGCCAAGACCCCGGAGGTGGTGGAGCTCCAGGACTGGCTCGGCGCCGTCATCCGAGCCACGGACTCCTCGCTGCTCGACGAGTGGACCGCCATGTTCGCCGGCGGCGACGCCGACCCCGCCTCGCGGGCTCGCGAGGCCGCCGAGGACCCGGGGATCCCCGACGTCACCACCGACCGCCACGCGTTCCGGGCGCTCCTGCGCACCCGGATCTTCCGCTGGGTGCAGTACGCCGCAACGGGCCAGTGGACGGCGTGGTCCGAGGACCTCACCGAGATCGGCGACCGCGGCTGGAACGAGCGCAAGTTGATCGAGCAGTTCCAGCCCTACCTCCAGGCCTACGGCGACGACGCCGCCCAGCCCGACCCCGACGCGCCCACTGCCCGCCCCGGCGAGGAGCGCCCGGCCGTCGTGCCCCGCCC